>JBLKOV010000079.1:0-3688 GCA_047603085.1 Candidatus Woesearchaeota archaeon | reverse complement strand
GGGAACTTGCTGTGGATTACCAGGTCAAGAAGGAACACTTCACATAGGACTGATATAATAAACCTATGAACATACACATTTTCAAAAAAGGAATTCAAAAACGTATCGGGCGTATACTTGGTCATCGTACATATGATAAGTGTATAATACTTGCTCGTTCACGGACTGGTTCAACGTTACTCCTAAGTTATCTGAATTGCCATCCCCGTATCTACATAGGGGGTGAAGAATTTGCAGTATTGGGTTCAAAAAATTGGAAAAAAGTTTGGGATACATTTTTTTGTCGATATCCTTTTAGTGCGCGTTGGGTTGGGTTTAAGATTTTTTATTACCACCCCCGGGACAAAGCATGTGAGGATTTGTGGAATTATTTGCAAAAAGATAAGTCAATTCATATAATTCACTTGGTTCGAAAAAATAGGCTTCGTTCGATAGTATCTAAAGAGGTAGGTCTCAAACAAGGCGTGTGGACAAGTATTGATGCGAAAAAACAAAAACAGAAAATAGCTAAAAAAGTATTTCTAGACCCTCATAAATGTGTTGAGTATTTAGAACAATCTGAAAAGTGGGAAAAACAAGCTCGTTCTCAATTTGCAGACCATCCTCTTATCGAAATCACATATGAGGATTTAGTATTAAATAAGCAAAAAACATTAAATTCAGTTTTTACATTTTTAGGTTTATCACCAAAGCCAGTACGCACAGAGTTAAAAAAGCAAAACCCTGAGAAACTTCGAGATTTAGTAGAAAATTATGATGATTTAGTTAAAATACTTAAAGCAGAAGGATTTGGTCATTTTGTCACGGATGATTAAATCTAACGAGAGGTTATGTATTTTGGACCTCCTCACTATACGCCCACAATCGTTCAAACTCTAATAAGAACATCTCAACAGTTGGTTGATGCACAATTTTTAACATATTTTCATTATTTATGGTATGTGCAGCAGCAGTCGGATTATACGATCCTGCAAGTACTGTATGATTATCAATAATAAAGACTTTTTGATGTAATATCCCTCCTCTCACTGGTGTTTCAAATAAACGAACATCTACGTGTTGAGCTAATCGTTCAAATTCCCACCATTGTGAACGTTGGCGACGTTCAAATAGTCCTTTGACGAAAATATTTTTATCATAATGAGCTAATAATAATTGATTTGCAACTGGTGTTGCAGTGAATGTAAAAGCTAATACAAAAATGGATTCTTCTGCTTTACTCAGTTCAGCCAATAAAAATTCTTGACAATGACTCTGTGGACAGAAAATACTTGTCAGTGAATTATGTTCTTCGGTTTGCAGATGTATTCCAAGCGGCTCTTGAGAATGAAAATTCCGCTCAAAGAATAATCGTTGAAATTCTTGAAGATAAACGGCTGCAAGCTCTGTTGATTCAATTATCAGAATATTATTATTATTCTGCGTGAATTCTTTCTCAGTTGGATTTGCACTACCTGTCAGAATAATGCGTTCATCAATGAGACAAAATTTATGATGCATGAGTCCTCTTCCCGTTCGTTTCACAAGTGGGATAGAACCCGTATAGTCGGTTTCATGTACCATAAGTAATACTGGAATACGCGTGGCTAATTCATCAAGTGTCTTTTGTACATCGGGATGTTTGAAATCATAGAGTGCACAGTATATGGATTCTTGAGCTTGTAGTAGTGTTTGTATGTAATTTTCAGTACAATCTGGACAGAAATACGTGTCTATGGTAAACTGTGAATAGTCAGAATTTTCTTGGGGAATAAATGCAACAACGCAGAATATACTGAGCATTAATACATAAAAGAGTTTCATAGGAAGAGTCGCATAAAATTTGCATAGATATTATGTTCCATTTCTTTTACATCAAGTCCTTTAATCTCAGCTATTTTCTCAACACTTTTTGGAACATTTTTTGGTTCATTTCGTTCTCCTCTTATATAGTGTAAATACGGTGAGTCCGTTTCAGTAAGAATTTGATGAATTGGAACAATCTGACAGAGTTGTTCAAATTGTTTGTCGGTGACTATTTTTGGTGGGAATGAAAAATAATATCCTTTTTTTACTGCTTCTTTTGCAAGTGATAGTTTTCCGCAAAAACAATGGAGTATAACTTTTGTGTATCCTGTTTGTGAAATGCAATCTATCACGTCTTTTTCTGCATTTCGAGAATGTACAATAATTGGTTTATCGAGCTTTTTTGCAAGTTCTATTTGTGTGAGAAAATATTTTCGTTGTTTGTATTGAAGTTCTTCATTTTTTGTCCACTTGTAATCCAACCCTATCTCACCGATAGCACAAATCTCATTTTTATGTTGTGTGATAAAATCAAGTGATTTTTGTATGTATTCATCATCTTTTTCATTAATAACATCTGGATATAATCCGAGTGCACTTGCAAATATGCTATCACTTTTAGTAATATCAAGAATAGTTTCAAACTCTTCAAATGATGTTGCATTATTAATTATTTTTAAAACTTTAGCGTCTTTTGCTCGCTTTATAACATCTTCTTTATCTGTAAATGCATCTCCGTATACATGGGCGTGTACATCAATAAAAACCATAGAAAAGAAAAAACAACAAAAGCTTAAAAGCTTTTGCGTTAGATATTCGAATTATCTTCGAGTAATACGTCCAGTGATTCCACCGAATTCAAATTCTTCTTGGTCAGATATTTGAACGATGAACTCTTCGTTCTGTGTCAAAATAACTTCCAAGTCACCAAGATGCAATCGTGCACTTTGATTCAATCTATTAAAGAAGATAATTTCATTACCGCTATCTTCGCTAATAAACAGTTCTTGGGGAACTATCCGATTTTCAAAGAGTTCAACAGTTTGTGTTGAAGAGACTGATTCATCAGGTATATCTGCTTGGGTTTGTATAACAATGACCTCGGTCTCATTTGACGAGTTCATTGAGAATTCTTGCACATATTCACTGCTACAAGCTACTAAAAATAATAGGAGTAATACACTCCCCACTATATAAAAATTTTTTTTTTTCATTTTTTTCACCTACGCAAAAATATCGTCTCTAAATACTGGTGGTCTATTGACACGTAAGACAGTTATTGTTATTGTCTTTGATGTCGTATCAATTCCATCATCAGCAGTAATAGTAACCGTATGTTCGCCTGCATCACCGAATGTTGTTTGATACACTGATGAATTCATCCATCCTGAAAATGTTACTGTAACATTGTCTCCATCTGGATCAATAATTGTTGGGTTTAGTCGAATTTCATCTGTTTCATTCACCGTGATATTTCCAATATTTGTAATAATTGGTGGTTGGTTTTGTGCAAGGACAGTTAACTGAAATGTTTGCGAAACCACTGCTCTTCCATCAGTTGCAGTTGCAGTAACGATATATCTATCAGCATCACCAACTTGTGTTTGCCATGTTCCTGTTTCTCTGTCAAGTGGTCGACTAAATGTGACTGTCACATCATCACCATCAGGATCTTCGACTACTGGTCTTGCTTCAACAAAGTCGCCTTCAGTTACGGTAATATCTGCTAACTCTACAAATTCAGGCGGTCGATTTACTTCTAACACTGTAATTGTAATTGTTTGTGATGTTGTTTGTTTTCCATCATCAGCAGTTAGAGTTACTTGATGTACACCTGCATCACTAAAAGTTGTTTGATAGGTATTTGAATTAAAAAAAAAAAAAAAAGTGATAGTGACATTAT
>JBLKOV010000078.1:0-3698 GCA_047603085.1 Candidatus Woesearchaeota archaeon | reverse complement strand
CATTTATGGTAGGTATTTTATTTTCCCTTGTTGCAATAATATCAACAATAATTCCTTTTTTTGCTCGTGCACTAAAAAAAGTATCCATCACAAAAGCTGTATCCTTTATTGCAGGAATACGTATTGTAGTTATCAGTAGTGTTTTATTTTTATATCCAGGTTTATTTCTCATAGGTGCAGTAGTCTTTGTGTTTACACAGAGTGTGCATAATCTTCGATACCCGATATTAGAACCCTATTTTCAGCGTCAAGTACCTTCTAAAATACGTGCAACAGTTAGTTCAGTGAAAAGTATGGTAAATCAAACAGGTATTGGTTTAATGACTTTGTTTGCGGGTGTTTTAGCAGATACTATAGGATTATCAAATACGATTTTTTTCACAAGTTTATTTGGATTACTGGGTGTGTATTTTCTGTGGTTATCCACTCGTCAGAGTGATAAATAGGAAAATGTTTAGATTTTCTGTGGTTATCCACTCGTCAGAGTGGTAAATAGGAAAGTCTTATTTCGCATTTATTCAATATTTTTATAACTATACGTAACTAATAATCTTATAAGATGACGCTAACAAGAATATCCTTAAAAAAAGAAACTCGATTGAAACTTAAGCAGCTAGCAAAAGAATCAGAAAGTTGGGATGATGTGTTAAATCGATTATATGAAAATGAAATAACTATTCAAAATGCACATGTATTTCTGGGTTCAGATACACTTTCATTAGATGAAGCATTGGAGGAAATTTGATCATTGTAGTAAAATTTCTATCAGCACCTTCATTCTTACCATGTCTCTGACAAATAATTGAACATATTAAGCTATGAGGACTATAATCTACTTCAACACTAACTGTAATGGATATCTATTCAACACATAATATTTACTGTTTGTAAGTACAAAGAAATCTTCAATATGTTCGGCATAAATTTTTTTTATTTGTGTAATAACGGAAAGATAATCGTCTAAGTTTTTTGCAATAAATCCAACACCCTGACCTTCATCCCAGTCAAAATAAAAAACAGCTCTATTAATTTTTGATAAATCTGCTTTAACTTTGGTAGTTATATAGATATAAAAAAATGTTAAGTGCATTTTTTCAATTCCAGGTTGAGCTAAAAAATAGAGAATAAATCTATTCTGAATCATTTTTTGTTTTCTATAGCGAATAACATCAACACTTAAACCTGTTTCTTTGTATATATCCATTACAGATTTTTTTGCACCTCCCTGTGCAAGACATTCAAAAATTATTATGTCTTCTTGAGTTAAGGTATATGGTTTTTCTGCAACTTGTTTTTTTATTGGTAATTGTAAATCAAATAGTGATAGGGGCTTGGCATGAACTGTTTGAATGGTCACTTTTTTTCTTTTTGGTGGTAAGAGTTTTTCAAATTCAGTTTCTTGTTCTTCGGTCTGAAAAAAGCACCAGACAGAGTGTGAAAATTCTCCAATAGTTTCAAAAAGTGCTAGGACGAATTCTTGTTTTTGAACTGATTCAATTTGTTCGTCAGATAAATCACAAAAATATTGCTTTTTTCGTAGAGGTATTAGATTCCAATTGACTATAGTATCATATCGCTGAATATATCCTTCTTGTTCTAATTTCTTGACTCTATTATATGCCGCAGGTTGCGTAACTTTTGCAAGTTTTGCTAATTCTTTTGTGGTTGTTGTTGCATCTTGAAAGAGTGCTTCGAGGATAATTTGGTCTTTGGGGTTGAGCATGATTGTGTTCTGTATTCTTTTGTTTATAAATATTCCCGAAATTATAAGAAAATATGAGATAAATTTTATATAAATTATAAATACTACTTTATTGTAACAACAAAAGTTGTTCGGTGATCACACACCGCAAAAAAGAGGAGACTAAGAAAATGAAAACATTACAAGAAGTAATACGAAAAATAGAAAAACGATTTAATGATGGGGATTATCTAGATTTAGTCGATAGACCTGAGGCAATTACTATTTTAGGAGATAATGGTCCTGGTTTTTGGATGAAAAATACATATGGTTTAGTACATAATGAAAACACTAGCAATCCTTCGAGGCTTGGAATTCAAACAACATCATATGTGTCTTCTTCTGAGGAATTAAATAAATTAGAAGAACTTGATATTCGAGTATATGACAAAAATAAAGAAGTTGGATTTGAGAAGTTTGACGGTCATGATGGTGTTGAATTAAATCCAAATCAAGAACTTATGAGCCAATATGCTATTGATATTTTAGGTGAAAAAGGTATTGATTTACGAAGAGATTTTGGGTTTAATCATCAAGAAGGAGACCCTTTTTGGTTCCCAGCAATTAGAGATGATTTTGTAAAAAATAAAGGTTATTTTGAAGATTGTGGAATTGATTTAGATATTGACTCTCGATTACTTGGAGTATCATATCAACCTGCAAGTGTAATTCAATTTCCAGCAGAGCAAAGACTGGATAGAATTTTAGATGTCTATACAAGCTTACTCAAACAAGAGTAAGCTCCTTTTTACCCAAAAACTAAAATTCCAACAGCAACCGAGCCCTGCATAATAATCCATAGTATGTTATTCACCAACAAAGGAATATTCTTATGATGAATTGCATACCATAACCAAATACAACTAAATGCGGTAAACATAACCCAGGTGATTATGGAAACACCCGTCACTTGTTGTAACACCCATACATTATATATTTGTGGTATGGTCATAAATGGCATGCAGATAGCTGCAACATAAATTATTGAGTCAATCGCAGGCTTCTTTTTTTTCTCTTGGACTTTCAGTAAATGTTCTGGTTCTTGCATATGTATTATTATCAAAATATTTCTTTAAATGTTTTCGTATTTTGAGGAGTACTGACAAAAATCTTCTTTCTCTATCAATACTTCGCCAAGTATATAAATAACTCCCATTTATATCAGTACTGATGAAAATAAAACAATACTTAAAATCAATTGCATACTTTCAAACAAGGCACCCATTTTTAGTGTTATTAGCTATATTTGGGGTGTCCTTGATTGCATATGTGGGCTTTCTCCAAGTAGAAACAGTCGCATCACTTGAAAATATGATGCCGCCCCATATAGATGAAATTTATGCATTTAATGTACTCCGTGATGAAGGATTAGGTCAGGATATTATTGCAATTGTGTTTCAAGTAGATAGGCAGAGTACTATTATTGAACAAGAGCCATTGATTCGAAAAGAAGTATTAACTTATTTTCAAGAAATAGAAAGACAACTTCAACGGCATACTGACGTTTTACGTATTCAATCACCAACACAAATTTTTCATGAAGATATTCATGAATTATCAGATTCTGATATTCAGCAAAGAATACGACAAGAAAATGAGCAGTTTTCACAATTTGTTTCATATGACGAACAAACAGCAATTATGCTGGTATTTACTGATGTGAGCGCAACTGATGAGCGAATGCTTCTGTTAGCACAACAAGTTCGAGATGAATTACGAAGCTTAAATGCACCGTCTCAAGTAACATATGATTTAACAGGAACACCAATTATTCAACAACGACTAGGAGAACTCATTAATGAGGATAGAGATACAACACAGAATATTTCAACACTCTTTGTCTTTATTATTACTGCCTTAATTTTTGTCTCCTTTACAACAGCTTTTGTCCCAATTCTTGTTGTGACAATTAGTGTATTATGGTTGTATTGGGTCATGGGATTTTTTGGATTACCTA
>JBLKOV010000077.1:0-3700 GCA_047603085.1 Candidatus Woesearchaeota archaeon | reverse complement strand
AACCTACGAGCCGGAATGACTGCGTATCAAGCAATAAAATTATCCGCAATACCTGAATTTGGGGTGTTAGGAGAAGAATTTAAATTGGCAACATCCAAATCAACTGGTGTTCGAAATTTTACTGATTATTTAGAAGATATTTCTCTGCGTGTAAATTCTCTTACCTTACAACGAACGATACGATTACTTGTGTCTTCTATGAAATCAGGTGGTGAATTAGCTCCATTATTAGAAGATTTATCTGTGGATATTGCAGAGCGTGCATCTTTAAAAAAAGAGTTAGAGACAAATATTAAAACAAATATGATGTTTATTATGTTTATTATCATAGTGGGAACACCTTCCCTTCTATCTATTTCGATTTATTTTGTCGATACGGTAACCGATATTCAAGGTCAAACCACAACCCAGGGAGAAATAGACGGATTTGGCGGTGGAGATATTGTCATCACATCTTCCTTTCTTGAAGGAATATCATATGTTATTCTCTTTATGACCTCATTGTTAGCCTCCTTTTTCTTAGGCGGAGTCTTAGACGGGAACATCAAACGAGGATTACGATTTGCTCCGTATATGATTATTGGTTCGATGGTGTTATTTGTTATTGCTCGATATATTGTAAACACGATGTTATAAAATGAAAAAGGCACAAACAAGCATAGAAATCATAGTATTATCCTCCATTATATTACTTATTACGAGTTTCTTATTTGTTTCATACATCCAAATACCCACATTCTCTTCAATGCAAGAAGAACAATCTATCAAGAGATATTTTGCACAATTACCCGTAGGAATACTTTCATATACGGAGAATCAAACACATAGTCAGATTACATTTTACAATTCTTTTGCCGAACCTGTTGAGTTACTGTATATAAATGAATCACAGATAATTTTTATACATGAAATACTGCAACCTTCGCAACAACGTTTGGTGATTATTCCTCAGACAGATCTTGAGATGTTTTCGTATTCATACAGACTACTATTTACTAATATTACGCGAACACAGCAGGTTTTATATGAATATCCGCGATAAAAACAGTGCAAAAATACAAAAACTTTATAAACTAGTGTACCTAAAATGTATACTAAAAGTGTGAAAGCACTATAAAAGTGAGGTTTACAAATGAATGTAAAGAAACAAAAAGCACAAACAGCTACTGAGTATTTGATTATATTAGCAGTCGTTATTATAATTGCATTAATTGTAGTTGGTGTATTAGGAGGATTTCCAAACTTTGGATCTTCAGTAGAATCAGGAACACAGAGTGCCTATTGGCAAACACAGAATGTTGGATTTGATATGGTATTATCAGCTACACCTGGTCAAAGTGTTATTACGATGACGAACAATTTTCCAAATCAGGTAACAATTTTAAATGTGAGTTTTGATGGGCAGAATATTTTAGATACTAACCAGGTTATATTAAATGCTGGTCAGACTGCAACATTAAATGATGCAAATGGTAATTTGGACCTTTCTGCGCTTGAAGCCGCATATTGTGCTGCTGCTGGTGAAACTTTTGGTATTCAAATCGAAGTAACATACCAAGGTAACTTAGGAGTAAATCAAACATTTATACCAAGTCAACAATTTACAGGAACTTGTGCAAACTAGTTCCCTTTTTCTTTTTTTTATGCCCATGAAAGAAGATGCGCTGACAAAATTTATTTTTCAGAAAAAGTCTCAAGGGTATTCTAATCAATATATACAAAATTACTTAGATGTATTTATCTCAAAGAACAAATTTGATTCACAAAGTTATATTCACACAACACATATTCTTCTCTATATCATCGAAGCAAAAAAACGACGAAAAACGACGTATGAAATAAAACAGAGTCTGCGAAAAGTCGGCTGGCTTGAAGAAGATATTTCACGCGCATTTTCAATTATTGAACAGATTCAAAAAAACCATGCTATTTCAAATTTTTCAGAATTACAAACAAAAGTTTCTGAACAAATGCATAATACCGCATTACTTCTAGATTCGTTGCATAAAAAAGAATCGGAGGATGTTCAAAAACAAATTCATGAGAAATTTAGCGGAAAATCTCATTTTTACACTGAACTATTACAGCATTCACAGGTGTCGGATTCTGACCAAAACACAAAAAGTGGTGACACAAAAGCACATAATATTGATTCACAGACAGAATCTTCCGCTAAATCAGGCAAAAAAAAGAGTGTAAAAGACGATACACAAAAAATGAATCAATCAGTCAAAAAGTCAGAACAGAGTGAAGAAGAAAAACAACAAGAACAAGAAGTAAAAAAAACAAAAGAAGTCGTAAAATTAAGTTCTCAATATAAAAATCCAGTTCATATACATGCTGATTCTCTAACTGTTGGCTCTCAAAATAAACGAAAAGTAAAAAATATAAATGATCTAGACTCGCTCGAGCAAGAGTATATGTCCCAAGGGCAGTTATCTGGTTCACAATATGGTTTTTATAACAAAGTTGAACAAGAAGAATTACAACTAGCACAAGAACCAATTGGTGATCGTGCACAGACCGGTATTCCTGACTTAGATCAGGTTATTGATGGTGGTTTTTTGCGATTGTCTCAAACTTTAATTTCAGGTGGTCCAGGAACGGGTAAGAGTACATTTGGATTACAATATTTGATAAATGGTATTGTATTATTTAACGAACCCGGAGTGTATGTCACATTTGAACAGAGTCGAGAAGCAATTATTGAATTAGGAAAGCAGTTTGGATGGGATATTGAAAATTTAGAAAAACAAGAAATGCTTATCATTCACGAGTATACTCCTGAACAGGTATATAAGGCATTAAAATCCGGCGGTGGTTCTTTTCGAGACCTAGTAGAATCAATTCAAGCAAAAAGAATTGTACTTGATTCAATAACTGAATATGCGCTTTTATTTAATACTGAAATGAGCCAGAGACGGGAAATTGCTGATTTTTATCGAAACTTGTCTCGGTGGGGTTGCACAGGTTTAGTCATAGGTGAAGAAGAAAGTACGATTACTACTCGTGATGCATCTGCTCTTGATTATGAATCTGATGCAGTTATATTATTGTATAATGAACGAAAAGGTGATATTCGACAGCGTTCACTTGAAATTTATAAAATGCGAGGGACAAAACATGCTGGTCGGATTTTCCCGATGAAAGTCACTGATAATGGGATTTTAGTTAATATTAAAGCAGAACAAATTTTACGAAAATGAAAAGAGGGCAGAGTTCGGCAGAATTACTTATCATATTTAGTTTACTCTTACTTATATTCTCGCTTTTATTTTTTTCAGTTGAAAATATCCGGAGTTCCTTTGTCTCATCGCAAGAACAACGATTAGCTCGTATAGCGCTTGATGATTTACATGCTGCAGCACATAGTGTTCATGTTCAAGGAGAAGGATCACAAAAAACAATAAGAATTCGTCTTCCACGTTCAACTGCTGAAATAGTTGCCATGAATCAAAGTTTACAGTTTTTTTATGATGGGGATGAAAATCCTTCACTATCTCGAACTACATCATTTCCAGTATCTGGTACTATACCAATCGAACAAGGAATGGTTCGCATACAAGTACAGTCAATAGGTAATGAGGTGATTTTTTCATGAGAAAAGCACAATTGACTGTTGAATTTGTCATAGTGCTTTTAATTGTACTTTTATGTTTTGTCTTATTATTTCAATTATTTACTTCTCAAATTCTCACGC
>JBLKOV010000076.1:0-3824 GCA_047603085.1 Candidatus Woesearchaeota archaeon | reverse complement strand
TATTTTTTAATATATTGTACAAATTGATCAAAATACATCTGTGGAAACGACAAACCAGCCGCTTTTTCATGACCTCCCCCGATGAACTCAGGAATATATTCTTGCATGTTACGTAAAAATTCACCTGCATCAAAAATTGAATTCTGCGGTACTCTGAGTGATCCTATGCACCGATTCATATGCTTATTCATGACAATTATCGGATGTTTTTTCATATATTTTGCACATAGGACACCCTGAATATTATAGGGTTCTTCAATTTGCACAAAATCAATCTGCGAATAAGATTTAACCTCAAATGACTTTGCATAATACGTTTGAAGAATGTCTTTATACGACTCAAGCTTCTGTACCAGCGGATGACTACCTTGCAGAAAATCTTCTTTTGAGTCTATTTCACAAAGTAATCGAACTGATTCATCACCATTCCAATGCATACGTTTTGGCGTATTTAAGAGTGAGATATATGGAAAAAATGAATCTATATGTTCAGTAAAAGGTCGTAATGTTCGGGGAAGAGTTTGCACAGAACCGCCATCAGATATGAAACCCAATACTGCACAGAATGGAATTATAGAGGAGAAAGATATATTTTGTTGACATATATAATCCCATAAAATGAGACTACAAGATTGTGCGCTATCATCATATAAAGTATACCCGTAATCTTGAGCTTTATCGGTAAAATGATGATCTATATATATTATACGATTGTCTTGAATACTCGGGTCTGGTTGCATATCTACACAGAAAATATAATCATATGATGAGTCGAATTCAGTTTTTGGTATATAAAATTGTTCACCCAATGTTTTTATATCGAGAGTTTTGGTTTGACGTTTGAGTAAATGATACAGCATTGCACCAGAACACACACCATCACAGTCCCAATGACAAATAATAAGCACATTTTTTGCAGTACAGAGGTTTTGAAGATTCATAATACGAGAATACCATTGTTATTTATATACTCTTTTATGAAAAAACAAATATGTTTTCTAATACCACTTCAAAATGATAACAAAACCGAAAAGTATATAAATGACTTCTGACTACTCTCTAGTCATAACAGTTAAGTTAAGAAATTAGCTTATCGCTGTTTGTGCAAAACAAAACCTCTTTTCCCGTTTTGGGTTCGTCCCAAACCGGGTTTTGAAGGAGAAAACCCATTCACCTCTTTTTCCTGCTTGGGTGAGACGATGTATGTCGTTTTGCCTGGGCAGGTTTTTTATACGATACATGGCGCAGTTTCATTTCTATTCTATTTAATAGTATTGCAAGTAGTAATCCTGCGACAAAACTTAAGTATATAATTTGAGTTTGTGTCAGTTGAATAGTCGGTTGACTTTGTCGAAGGCGTTCAAGACGTTGTGATGGAAAATATACGTCAAGATTTGATAGTTCTAAAGCTAGCTGCATATATAATAAACTCGATGATGGATCTCTTTCCCTTAGTGATAATGCGTATTCAAAATAGCTAAAACCAATTATTGGAAAAACTTCACGTTGATTTTGTTTGGCAATTGTTTGTCGAACTAAATGTTCACGCTCCGTAATGAGTTGTTGGATATCTTCATCACTATTAGCACCCATGCTTCCTAATATAACATCAAATCTCGCTTTTGCTTTTGATGCTTCAAATAGACATAGTTCAAACTGCTGATTTTGCCTATATTCTTTTGCCATATCCAAAATATCAGAGCTTGATAAAAAAGGAGAAAACAATGCTACATAATTTTGACGTGCTTGTGCTTCTTGAATTTTTAATGTACACGACTCTTGTAAAATTGCAGTATCAAAAATAAACTCTTTTCCATACCTAAGAAAAAATGCGGACCACGACTCTGCACTAAATGCGCGTTCTTTTGCTTGAGCAAGTTCAAATTTTGCATCTATCGTACGATTTTGTGAGTACAAATCGATTGCTTGCTCAAAATGTTCGCGAGCATCATGTATACGTTCAGTAACAAGCATAAAAGTCTGTAATTCAATTATGGTGGTATAACCTGATAAATCTATTTGTTCAACCCTTGTAACGGCTTGTTGAACATCATCAGCTATATCAGTAAAATTGTATGGCAAAAAAGACAAAAATCGTATGTTGATACCCGAGTTATAACAAAACGATGCAGCAGAGTAATAATCTCCTCGAGTCATAGCTTCAAGAGCATTATTTTGTAAATCCTCAACATTTTCTATGTACCGCAGTATATTAACTCTCGTATCCGGAATGAATACAGGACCCTCAAAATGTGGACTAACTTCTAATCCTTCAATCGATATACTTGCATTCGTCCCATTATATAACGCCGGAAAGTTTTTTAATGTTAATGCAGATATTGCATCTTCTGTTCGCTCACAAAGTCGTGTTGCAAGATTTGACATCGTTTCACGATAAAACCGAGGAATCTCTACTTCTTGCTCTAGCATATCATATGTTCTAAATGAACTTTGAGTTAATACCTCGTATAAATTACCAACCTCTATGACCGATACTCCAAGCGATAACCCATATAGCACTAAATCAATATCCATAATGATTTCAGTTGTGTTTTCCGTGTAATTATCAGGATTAGAAGTTTCATTTTGTACATAGTCTAAAGAAGGCACTACAGGTTGAGGTATAGCTCTTCCCGTTTTAGGAATGATCACTGTCGATATTCCATTTCTTGCTGCAGCCTCAATTTTTTCTTTCAATCCACCCACAGGTCCGATAAGACCACCTGTATTGCTCGTACCAGTGATTGCGACATTTGGTCTGATACGTTCACCTTCTAATGTTAAAACAGTTATGGCCGATATTGCAGCACCCGCACTAGGTCCTCCGATGATTGAAGATCCACTTGAGATAGTATAAATAAAATCGTATTGATCACACGAAACATTTGTAAAATCACACGCAATTTCTTTTGCAATCCGCGTTGATATTTGTGTGTCTGCTTGTGTGAGTGGAAATGTATCTAAAAACACCCTGCCTGAACCAGGTATAAGCTCTAATGTCAATGTCGCAACGCTTCCACGTTTTTCTCCATTTTCAAGTTCAGATACTGCAAGAAGAGTCATTTGATTTTCAGCTAACGTAATTGAAAATCCAACTGACATCAACAAACAAAGACTCAATACCATACACACATATATTTTATTCATGCACTATGTTGTCAAAAAAGCCTTTATAAGAATTGTGTAAAAATAGTAGAGAAAACAAAAAAAGAAGTCCATTACGGACTTATTTCCACATATTTTTTTTCTTCGAACCTTTTTTTGCTGGTTTCACATGCTCGATTGCAACAGTACCTGGTCCATTCGTGAAGAAATAATACACGAGTGCTAACAATAATACATCACGTGCTAATCCTGCACTATATCCATTTGCTGCTTGAACAAGTACAATGGCACCAATCATTATGACTCCTATTGCAACGCTAGCCCATTTTGTCCAGACGCCAATCAGAAGTAATATACCGGCAATAATTTCAACATATCCTACTATTGGACCTAATATTCCAATAAGACCTAATGACTCAAAGAATCCCGCTGTTCCGCTTGGATCTAAAACTTTTTGTACACCGTGATAAATAAATAATATCCCTACAAGTGCACGCATAATAAAAATACTTATATTTTTTTGTTTGTTACTATTCATACTATACCCCCGTATTGTTTTATAAAAAGAGTTTGTCTGTAAGAGTTTTTAAAATAATCGGTTTTTTTACTCTAAGAAACGTATTCCTCATCAGAATCATCAAAAAAATCATATTCTGTTAACGACACAAGCGTACCCTTTTGCCATTCATGAATTATTTGCCGTGAAATTGTAAAAACAT
>JBLKOV010000075.1:0-3835 GCA_047603085.1 Candidatus Woesearchaeota archaeon | reverse complement strand
CGCTATTAAATTAAGTGCATACGGTAATACCTTCTCAACATCTTTTACTCGTCTGTCCATGAGTAAAAAATAGTAGGTACTGACAATAAATGGATATGTTATAACAAGTATCAGAGAAATAACAAAATAAATGAACATGTCAAGATATCGGGCATTTTGAATTTGTTGATCCATTTCAAACACCGTCAATTCTTCATCTTCAAATAGTTCGTTACGTTCTTCTTGCGTTAAACCAAAATCATAAAAAATAGTACCAACCACGCTAAAAAAAATAAGTGATAAACAGACAAAAGCAACTCCGCCACCAATAACGCCCGGTCGAGTTTTTATATTTGCAAAAGAAATAGTTTTATAGAGTGAATCTTTGTAAAATGTAGGAAGTATATTTGCAAGTCCTAATAAAAATCGTTCAAAAAAATTCATTAGAAATGCACCGCCGGTCTTCGTGATTTTACAAATGCAATGAGAATAAATTGAATAACCATACTAACTATAATGAAGAGAACAAAACATCCTTCAGTAAATCCAAAGCCTGCAAAAGTTGACAAAATAACAAGCATGGTAATTCCAATAGTTGGAATTGCAACTGAGAACATCATATATACCAAAGACCACAAACTCAGTTCTCGAGCATAATTTTGAATCTGTGTTTTTTGTGCATCATTTAACTCATCTAAAACAGAATTAAGTCCACGTTGTAAGTCTGAACCACTTTTCAGTCCTGTAATCATCTGCCAATAGATTTTTTTTAAGTACTCAGAATCAGTTTTCTCTAGATGTTCTTGTAAAACTTTTTCCATGGGTTGACCTACATTGAGTTTTTGAATAAGTTGAGAAAATTCATGGGATGCACGGCCATATCCTCCCTGAGATACATTTTGAATTGAACGATATACCGTTTCTCCTGAACTAATTTGTAGTGCGAGATCACGAAGCGCGAATAAGAGATACTTATCAATTTCTCGAGCTTTTATTTTTCCAATATTTTTTGGATGATTTACAGATAAATATATGAGCACTGTAAGAAATACTACATACGCGATTCCTGCTAACATGAGTGCTCGAATTACTTCATACTCTTGAATTTGAAATAATCGTATTAATCCAAGAGCTAATACAAACGAGAGTAAATGATAGGAAACCAGACTCTGTGAAAGATATTGAACTGGTGATACACGCTGTTCAAATTTTCTGATATCTTGCTCTATTGACGGAAAAATTTTGGTAATGAGAAGGGCTTGATGACGGAAAAATCTTGTAAAGAGTTTTGCAATATTTGGTGGTACAATATTCAAAAAATATCTATCTTCCATTTTTATTCCAGTATTGTTTTGGCAGATGCATTGTCCGAAATTGTATCAAGTAATAATTGAGGATATTTATAATAAATCCGCATTATATGACCAACATCATTTACATCATACATTTTATTATCAAGCATCCATTGAAGTATTCGTTCCTTTTCAGTTTGATCATTTTGTAAATCTTTTTCGGTCATACCCGTGTGTAAGTTTAAATCTTCAACTACTCGAATACTCGACTCTTCTTTTAAGAATTTATCACCCCGTGCATGCCATCTGTATAAATAATTTAATTTGATTTTTTCTTCTGAACCACCCGGTAATAATTCTGCTACTTCTAATGTTCGTCGAACACCCCGTCTCCTATCTCGATATTGCACCATTACTAATTGCAATGCCTGTAATTCGTTTTCAGGAATATCAATAGGTGGTTGCGTTAAACGGTGTTTAATCTGCTCAGCAGTATCGGCGTGCATAGTCGCACCTACAGAGTGTCCGGTATGCATGGCTTCAAAAAGTGCTTCTGCTTGTTGTTTTCGACGGATTTCTCCTACGATTATTCTATCTGGACGCATACGTAATGAGGCAACCATCAAATCAAGCATAGATACTTCTCCCTGACCTTCAGCATTAGATGATTTTGAAGATAATGGTACCCAATTCCAATGTAATGCATCAGGCAAAGATATCTCCCTTGTATCTTCAATACTAATTATTCTATTTGTTGGTGGTATAAGTGAGGCAAATGTATTTAACACGGACGTTTTACCCGAAGCAGTACCGCCAACTACTAAGAAGTTTAACTCATATTGAATAGCTTGCCAAATAAAAGACATGACTTCTTTTGACATCGTATGATTTTTTGGATCAATCATGTGCACAACTGTCCACGGATTACGTGCAAAACGTCTAATCGTAAGTGTATCACCCGCAGTACTTACCGGAAATAGTGTTGCCGCAACCCTATCCCCAGTTTGTAAATGTGCATCCATTATTGGTGATAATGCGTTGATTTGTTTTCCTACTTTTCGAGCAATTTGTGATGCCATATTATAAATTTCAGAATCATTCGCATCAAAATATTTTGTTGTCTTTAACCAACCATATTTTTTATGATAGACGGACAATGGTTCAGTATTACCATTAATTGCAATCTCTTCAAGCCAATTATCGGACATAATGATTTCTAAATCACCTAATCCAAATGACTGATGTAAAATAACTCCTGCTAATAATTTTGCTGTTTTTTCATCGACATCATCAAACAGTTCTTTTACTGATTCGAGTGTTAAATCAAAACGTTCTTTTTTGATACCAAATACTTTTCTTGGATCAGTTGCGTCTCCTGCATCAACTGGAGTTTTCTCAGCTAAATCTTCTAAAATATGTTGTAGTATAAGATCAGTTCCCTCACCTAAAATGTGCGGTATTACTTGATAAATAGGAGTATTCTCTTTTGCAACAGACCAAATATTGATATCTGCTACAACATAATCGGACATTACCGTATATTTTTCTAATAGCTTTTTCTCTGCAGTCATATCAAGTTCCGATGCCTTTTTTTCTACTTTTTCAATAAACTGAACTTTTGGAGAAGCAGTAAAAAGTAAGGGATATTCAATCTTAACTCGTTTTTTTTCTGCAAAGATATCACAGAACTTTTCAACTTCCGTTAAGGATATACCCGTGATTTGAGAAATTTCTTGAAAGTTTGTTTTCTTTTGTTCTTGTATGTGCGTATAAATTCTATCAGCAGTTGTTTTAATGTCAGAACCCGTTGTCAGATTTTGTAAGAATTCCTGAGCTTCAGTATCCCCTATGTCAAGACTACTCGCTTCTTCGACTATTTTAGAATCAGATTGGGAATCAGATGTTGTTTGAGCTTGTATACTTGAATTTGGTTCTCTTCGAGGGACTTCTTTTCTTACAGAATTTAGTCTTCGAGGTTCTTTTTTTGCTGATGAAAGGGAAACAGAATTCTTTGAAGTTTTACGAGGAGTATCTGATTCTCTTACATTTTTTGCATTTTCTAAAAAACCCATTTTTCATTATTTCCCAACACCATACTTTTCAAATGTCTGTTCAACAGCATGGAATTCTTTTTGTTTTACAAAGGATTGCAGAATATTTTTTGGTACATGTTCAAGTAATTCATCAAGTGCCGATAATGCTTCTATTAATGTTTGATCTTTTTTTGCACTTAAGGCTTTTTGTACTTCATTTTGCAATTCAGCATTTTGTTTTTCAAGCTCGGATATTTTTTCTTGGAACTCCTCTACTTGCATGACTTCGTCTTTTTCTTCAGCAAGTCTGTCTTGTAATTTTTGAATTTTATCGTCCTTTTTCTCGCTCTCATTTTGTAAATCAGTTAATTCTTGTTCTAATTCTTCAATTTGCGATTCTAATTCATCTTTTTGTGATCGCACTTGAGTCAATGTTGTTTTGAGTGTTAAAACATCATGTTTTTGTTCTTTAGAAAGTAAAGCTTTTTCTCGTTTTTCTAACTCTGCTTGTAATTGCTCTAATGACTCCTG
>JBLKOV010000074.1:0-3849 GCA_047603085.1 Candidatus Woesearchaeota archaeon | reverse complement strand
TTCCATCTCCTGATGAACGCCTTGATCCTCCGCCAAAAATAACTATTCGAAAAATAAAGTCAGATAACAAAATAACTACTCCTACAAGAATAGACGCAATTAACATTGTCCGTATATCATAATTCTTTATATGAGCAACTTCGTGTGCAACAACACCTTCGAGTTCTTCACGAGTTAATTTTTTGAGTAACCCCGTAGTCACTGTGACTGCTGCATGCTCAGGATTTCTCCCTGTTGCAAATGCATTTAAAGAATCAGTCTCTATAATATATGCTTTTGGTGTTGGAATTCCTGCAGCAATTGCAAGACCTTCAACAGTGTTAATGTAATATGCATGATCGTTTCTATTGGCTGGTTTAGCTCCCATCAATGCAAGAACCATTCTGTCTCCTGCAAAAAATACTATGACCGAATATATTACCGCTATGATTGCCGTAAGTATAATGCCAGCGTAGACATTATCAAAAATAAATCCGATTAACCAACCAAGTCCTATAATCAGAACAAAGAAAAAAAAGAAAAGGAAGAGAGTCTTAATATTATTTATACGAATTTGTGTATAAAAATCTCGTTTTTGACTCATTCCCTTATCCTACTTAAAATGAAACTTTCACGTTTTTTCGTTCTTCAGTTGATGCTTTAAACATGTCTTTTTGCGTAAATCTTAATACATTTGCAAAAATATTATTTGGAAATAACTGAATTTTCGTATTAAATTTCATGACCATGTCATTGTAATGTTGACGTGCATATGAAACTTTATTTTCTGTTCCAGCTAATTCTTCTTGCAATTGTAAAAAGTTCTGATTAGCCTTTAAGTCAGGATAATTCTCTGCTACTGCAAATAATGATTTTAATGTGCCTGCAAGCATATTGTCTGCTTGTGCTTTGTCTGAAACAGAACCCGCATTCATTAGCTGTGTTCGTGCTTTTGTTACTTCAGTTAACACGCCTTTTTCGTGTTTTACATATCCTTTCACTGTTTCAATTAAATTCGGAATCAAATCTGCTCGTCGTTTCAACTGCACATCAATTTGTGCCCATGCGTTTTCGACTTGATTTTTTACCCGAATTAAGCTGTTGTAAAGTATCCAAATGAACAATAAAAATATTACTACTGCTCCTGCTATAATCCAACCCATCATTTTCTATACCTCTGTGATATTATCATCACACGTAATTTAGTTTACAATATTTGTCTTTATAAATATTATGAAAAATTATTAATAGTTATTATAAAATCTCAATATTAACACAAGATTTACTCCTCAATCCCCCACACCGGATTAAGAGTTCTATTAATTTCAGCTATTTCTTTGACTATCTCAATTTCTTCAGCTGACAGAAGATCTTTTTGTTTTTTCATAGATAAAAAATCACTCTCAGAAATCATCGTATAAAATACATCGCCTTCATGTATTTGTCGACCAATCGTCACACCAGGTATTGCTATTGCAACTTGTGCATTTTTTTCTGCAAAAGGGACATCTTTACTATCCTCTTGAATATTCTGTACAATATTTACTTTTGATCCATCTTTTTTCATCAGGATAGAATTTTTTGTTAATGTTCCCCGTAAGACTTCAACACCAAAGACTGCAGGATTACTTTGGCGAAAACTACATCTGTCTAAGAATTTACAGACACACACTTTTGGGAGAGACTCTTTTTGCGCTTTTTGCTTTTTATCGAGTAGATCTTTTCTCCAAGCGGTAAAATTATCTAATAATTCGTATATAACTGGTGCTGTAAAAACAGTTATTCCTTTTGGAACAACTTTTGGCTTTTTTATATTGAATCCTAATAATACTGCATTATCTGGGTCAGTTTGCAAATTAGCTTCAACTTCTAACAAATCTCGCTTACTAATTTCACCTACGGTTGCTTCACGAACAGGAATATCTTCCTGAGATAGTAATGAGACGAGTGCTTCTAATGAACCAATAGTGTCTGCCTTTACAATAACCCCTTTTTCTTTGAGTGGAATATCAATAGACTCAATTTCAGTCATTATTTCTTTTTGTACTTGTACTACATTATCTTCAGTACAAACTGCAATTGGCATGCCACTCGATACACGATCAAGATTTTGTGCACAAATTCTTACTCCTGTTGCAGCACAAACAGATTTTACGGAAGTATACTTACTTTTAGAATCTCGCATATCTTTTGCTGTGGCTGGTACATATAATCCTTTTACTTTTGTGACAATGGGTTCATGAAGATCACCTATGACAATAATATCTCCAACTGACAGGGTTCCATCATAAATGATTGTGTCAAGTACTGTTCCAACACCTTGTGATTCTTTAATCTCAAGTATTGTTCCTTTTGCTGGTCCTTCAGCACTGATATGTAATTTTTTTTCTAAATATTTCTGTGTTAATGCTGATAATACCATTAGCAACTCGGGCATACCGTCTCCTTTTAATGCTGACACAGGTACCAACGCTACCTCTTTGGTAAAATCAGATACTCTGTCAAAACGTTCTGCAGGAAAACCAAGTTCGTATGATTTTTGCACGATTTCATACATTTTTGTTTCAAATTCTGATTGAAGATTGGCTGATTGTTTTTGCATATTTCCCAAAACACTCTGCACACTATTTTGCACCTGCGTTTTATAAGAGTGAAGCGTATCGATTTTATTCACTGCGATTATGAATGGTGTTTTTGAATCTTGTAAAATTTTAATGGATTCTATTGTTTGCGGTTTAAACCCTTCTTTAATATCCACAACAACAATGGCAATATCTGCTAATGAACCACCCCTTTTTCGTAAACTCGAAAAAGCTGCGTGACCTGGAGTATCAATAAATAATAAACCCGGTATGGTAAAGTTCATATTCATAGACTTTACAAGATGTTCACATTTTTGGGTTATCATCTCTATAGGAATAATTGATGCTCCAATTGCTTGAGTAATAGAACCTGCCTCACTTGCGACAATATTTGTATTTCTAATATAGTCTAAAATGGATGATTTTCCATGATCTACATGTCCGACGACCGCACAAATTGGCGATCGTATACAGTGAGTGTCCATGTAACTAGAGAAATGGACTCTCTTTTTAAAGATTACGAGTGAATTCTTAGTACAAAACAAAAAAAAGATTTAAATCATGTCAACTATAAGTCACAAAAAACTTTTAAAACCAAAACATTTCAACACACGTATGAATATAAACGCATACACAAGATTACAAGAAAGTCAGACATATACTGACTGGAAAAAAGATAATCCTGATTTCAAACTCGCACATTGCTTTTTTATGAAAGATCAAAAAGCTCAAAAAGATTGGCATTTTGGATTTATTAACGAAAAAACTGAAGAGTTAATCAATTTTATTGTTGGTAATGAAATCACATTTGAGTCTCACACAGAGCTTGCAAAACAACCTGACCAACATGTGCTCCCCCTTGATATAGATGCGGTCTCAGTCACACTTGAAGAAGCGGAAAAAAAACTCCTAGAAGTTGTTGACGACGAAAATCAAGGCGGCGTGACAACAACCATTTTCTTGTTACAGAATATACCTATGATTGGTACCGTATGGAATGTGACAGCGGTGACTTTAACGTGGAAGACATTAAATGTCAAAATCGATGCGCAAACTGGAGACATAAAATTAAAAGGGACTAAATCATTATTTGATGTGAAAAAATCAGACGACATAGAGCATCAAGAATAGATATTATATTATCACTATTACAACTTAATTTTTTTTATAAAGCCAAAAAGAGAACTTACTCTACTGATGGTAAACATTAGTAAAATAGGGGTTAAAGAAGCATCTAAAGCACGTTCATTATTAGATTTTGGTGATGAAGAAGAATAACTATTCACAG
>JBLKOV010000073.1:0-3849 GCA_047603085.1 Candidatus Woesearchaeota archaeon | reverse complement strand
TGTTCACTTTTCGCTCCAAAAAATGTATGAAGATTCACAAGAATACGCAACACATCTTCAGAATATTACACAAATGTATCTGAAAATAGGAAATCATTGCTTTGGCATAAATGAAATTCAACAACGATTATCCCTCCTCAAAGAATCCTCGATAACTATTGAAAAAGGAATTACAGAATTTACCCAATCAATTAAAGCACAGCAACAACAAGCACAAAATTCACATACATATCCACAAATTCCACAGATGACTCAATCACAACTTGATTATATCAAACATCAATAAGATGAACAAAATTATTACACGGACACTATGTATTCTCGTATTTTTGCCTACAGTATTTGCCATTTGTGACTCAGTTGAATTGAGACAAAAAACACACGATTCGTTTGAAATTCATATACCTGCAACCCAAAATACAGTCTGTCTTATTACAGTTGAGGAAACAACACTTATGCAAACAATTACGTTGACTGTGCTTTCACATCTGACTGAAATTCTTTTATTTTTTATACTCCTTATAGGCATACTCTTTTTACAGGACAAAAAACCTCTGCAAAAAAAAGAGACTGTAAAACCAGCACTGTCATAAAAACAAGTGATTTATACATCATCAGGTCAAAACTTCTC
This sequence comes from Candidatus Woesearchaeota archaeon, assembly GCA_047603085.1. GTDB lineage: Archaea > Nanobdellota > Nanobdellia > Woesearchaeales > DATGWN01 > CAZUXP01. The sequence goes on along the minus strand of JBLKOV010000073.1, from coordinate 3,218 downwards.
CAAGAAATCTAACGGGTGCGTCGCAGGGGGACGTCCCTTACGGGGATGCAGCACCATAGGAGAGTAGTACGTAAGTTTTGAAGATGTAAAATCACTCAGAAATTTGTATGTGCCAAAAAACCAAAAGGTATATAAAAAAGAAATTAACTCATATCAACATGGCATTAAGAGAACCTGAATCAATGGACGATTTGTTTTATTTTACAAATAGAACACTAGAAAACGGCGGATGGATCAAAGCATGGGTGTATAAACCAGAAGCACCCTCTGGAAAAGGAAAATTGTCAAAACCTACTGACCCAAAAACCGGAAGACCCAAAGTTCGCTCTAAAGTCTATGTTGATGAAGAAGGAACTGAATATCCATGTGATGAAATTGATAAAAATTTATTTGTCGAAATTAAATATAAATCGCCGTTTACGGGAAACGAAGGAGAAACAACCGTTCCATTTAAAAGAAAAACATATATGGGAGTTCCAGCATTTGTCTTTGAGGACGATGAAGGAAATAAACTTGCGATTACAAAAAAAATGAAAGAACCAAAGAAAAAGAAGAAATAATTACTCTTTTTTTTGAATTTTTTTCGCATATTCTTTTATTTTTTCATCAGAAATTTCCGTTGTACAATCAACAAGTATTGGTGTAAATCCATTCTCTTGTGCATCCGTTAGTGAAACTTGGAATATCTCTGCATCAAGATTTTCTCTCACTTTTTCTGCAGAATACGAACGTTCTTCTAACCGATTACGCAATACTGATATATCACATGTGCACACAAAAATTATATCGACAAAATGAGGAGAAAAATCTGTCGTTAAATGTGAATCAAGAACATATGATTTTTGAGAATCACAGTACGATTGTAATGAATCTTGTATTGTTTGAATGTCAATTACTAGGCAGTCGCGTTGTGAATCCTGTTCATGTGGAATATTATGCTGAGTAATATACTCGGATATATTCACATATTCTGCATCTAAAGTAAAAGCAAGACGTTTAGAAAAAGATGTTTTTCCAACACCCGGTGTTCCGGACACGGCAATAATCATTTTGCAAGCTGTAAAACCGCAAAAAGCGATATAAGCATTAAAAATATGACGCCCAACATCTTTGGATGAAAGATTGTTGCCAGTAATGCGCCAGCTCCAACTTCATCTACACTTGCCTGAGAACTATCAATTGTGACATTGCCTGCACCTATATCAAGCGCAGGACTATCTCCTCCAAAGAATACAAACCCTAAGACACCAGCTAAAATTATGAAAGAAATAATAATTATTCCATTTCGCACCGCAAGTCCAGAACCTTCAGCTGCCCAAAATGCTTTTGTGATTTCCTCTCGGGTAACTCCAAACGCCATTAATGCTATTAAGACAAATATAATGAATACAAACATTAATGTGAACCAAGGCACGGCTAACAATAGTGCAGCCATTATTTGTGGAACAAATAATGTGATGATCGCAATCATTACTGCAATAAGTGCACGAAGATGTTGGGGAAGTTCAATCGTTTTTGAAAATGACAAAAGACCATATACCAAAGACCACACTAGAATAAATCCAAAAATTGGTGCAAAAGTCACCAGCACCGTCAGGTCTATAAATTCAGCCATCTTTTCTCACTTATTTAGTTTTTACAATCTTACTCAGTTCTTCACCAAGCGTTGGTTTTTTCTTATCAGTTTCATCTGCTGTCACAAATGCTACAATAATTCCGAATACTAGGAGTGCGACTGCAATTAAAATTACGTCATCGCTAATCCAATACGGTAAACTATACCATCCTAGACCATATTCACTTGCAAACACAACAAATACTGAGATAACTGCTAATAATATTATCCAGCCAGTCGCTTTATTATCTCCTAGCGATATATTTGCTCCAAATACTCCAACTAAAATTAATAACATTACAACTGCTATAATTAACACAGCCATATTTGGTATAACGCCAACAATTACATCGATAGCGGACGGTTGTCCCGGCATTAGATAATGCTGAAAGACAGGTACTAAACCTAAAACAAAGGCAACTGCCATATTATATCGTTTGGATTTATCTCCAAACAACTGAATTTTTTGCAGCACTGCAAAAACAACTGTGAACAATAGAATGAAAATTAATACTATGTATACAAAATCCATTCCTAGCGTAAAAATCGCTCTTTCTAAAATATTACTCATTCTTTACTTCCTCCATTCTTCGAACTCTTTGGTTCTGATACGACAAAAAACATGACGACTAATACTATAATGACAAGTATTATTGATGAAACAACTGGTGATGTTGCATTATTTACGACTTGATCATAGACCCAATCAAGCCATGTTTGATCACCAGTGCCCGTTGGTATTGAACTTGCAAAAATTAAAATAATACCAATAAGTGTTGCAATCATAAACCCTGTTCTCCAAGGCCCTTTTTCCAAAAACACTTCTTCACCCTTACTGTAAAATGTCCCGATAAGTAAGAGATAAAAAATTGAAAGCATTACTAAGATAACTATTTTTCCGACTGCTTCATTAATAATTGAGACAAGTGATGATGATGCGATAACAAAAAATGCTGCACAAAATGCAACCATTGAATTCAGATTCTGTTTGGTATACTCAACCTTATCGACTGTAAATGTTCCTAAAATTTTTGTTTTCTCAAGTATTGCATACATGATAACAAACGACAAAATAAATGGAAGAATAACGTCATAGAGTCCAATAGTATCTAAAAATTGAATAGCGTTTGCAAACACCGATGTCATAGTATAATATCTGCAAAAGTTTATTTATAAATGTTTGGTATTGTTAGTTAAAGACACAAGCATATTATACTAAAAAACATTGTTTTTGTCTTTAACTAGTTAGTAAACCACTAATCGATATATAACCTACTTCCGTCGTTTACTATATTTTGGCAATTAGAGAGTAATTTTTACCAAACTTTTAGCAAATTCTACTGCAAAATACCATAACCAATTAAACGGAATCTATTCTCAACACGCCGAGAAATTGTAACTCGATCGCCTTTCGCCGCACAAATTGGTAATTTTAAGGCACATTTCACATCTTTTTTAGACAAATGCGTTACCATTCCAACCGTTGTACAACTATTTACATTTAGCATGAGTGCCTCGTTTTTGCGCAATGGTTCCACTTTTGCATCCGCACCCATACCTACAACTCGATCGAGTAAATGAACATCCATACTTAACTCACTCC
>JBLKOV010000072.1:0-3860 GCA_047603085.1 Candidatus Woesearchaeota archaeon | reverse complement strand
AGTTGAATCTAAAGATTTTTTTGTTTTTCAGGACACCAAAAATAGAAAATTTTTGAGTGTAAAGAATGGGAGCTCAATGACGCTAAGGCGAAATTGTTCGCTCCATGAATCAAGAACACATTGGCAGAATTTGTGGTATTATCGACGAGAATGCGGATGGTTCGAAAGCACGTTTACCTTCAAGCCGAATTTGCACACACTTCAAACTTCGTTTTTGCATCCTAACCCAGAAATATTTCACAGAGAATAGAATTACCTTTTATTATGTAGAAAATAAGGTGACTACAAAAAATGAAAATGTAGACACCAAATATGAACCAGTTTACCTGAATCAGTAAACATTCGATATCCGTGTTCTTTTAACTTCGTTTTTTGCATATTAGACTAAACTATTTCTCATCATTTATAAACACTTGCACGTAAAATTTCCAAAAAGTATATAAAAAGAAACTCCTTAATACACCCTATGGAACCAAGTCAAATATTTATCTACCTTGTACTCATCCTCTTTGGATTACTTATACTACGTATGATAGTGTTTCGACTCATGATTAATCTTGCGAGAAAACAAGTGTTCTATCGTGATTATCTTCGTATACTCCAGTCTCCGCAATACAAAGTCAAAGGGAAATACGAACAATGAAATGTCCATTCTGTTCTGCAACTGAAAGTAAAGTTATAGATAAGCGTACAACTCCGGATGGTCTTGCAACTCGAAGAAGAAGAGAATGTTTAAACTGTGAAAAACGATTCACGACATATGAGCGCGTTGATGAAGTCGAATTATTCATCATTAAACGAGATGGGACAAGAGAGGTATTTGATCGGACAAAATTACTCCGTGGAATTTCTCAATCATGTCATAAACGTCAAATTACGTATGAACAAATGCAAGATATTGTGAACAATATCGAGTCAAAATTACGAAATAAAGATTCTGTTGAGTTTAAATCCACTGAAATTGGCAGATATGTGATGCAACAACTCAAAAAAATCGATAAAGTTGCATATATTCGATTTGCATCTATCTATAAAGATTTTACAGATGTAGAAGATTTTGGAGAAGAAATTCAAAAACTTATCAAAAAATAAGGATTACAGCATTTTCAAATCGCCAGTAATCGCATCAACATTTTGTTCAGTATCAGGACCAATACCAAGACATGTTACTGTTCCCGGAGCGATACATGTCCGTCCAGCATCTGTGATAAGTGCACAACTGATGCCTTGATCTTTTGCGTGTTGTAGTAATCGGTAGAGTTCTTTTTCAGAATCAACTTTGAGGACTATTTTTTTTTGTCCCGTATTTCGCCAGGCTTGATATACATCTTTTGCCGTTTTATGAGCAGATTCAACTGATGCGTGAGCACATTGTGCAGCAAGCTTTCCCTTTGGGAGTTTTAAGCCGTTTTGGACAATAATCACTTGTTTAAATTCATGTGTCATGCATACATGAATAATAGCAACATTTATAAAGTTTTAACTAAAAAAGATAGATATGAGAAAATTATTTCAATCATTAGTTAACACATTTTTAAAAGGTTTTTTTACACAAAAAAAACAATTAAAATTGGGACTCTATGGTCCACCAAATGGTGGGAAGACAACGCTTGCGAATAGAATCTGTGTGGATTGGCTCGGAGAAGAGATGGGTTCGGTGTCTAATATGGCACATGAGACTCGAGAAATTCAAATTAAAGAGCAAATAACAATCAAATCGCAAAATGGTCGAGAAATTGCATTTAGTTTGGTTGATACGCCAGGTATTGCAACAAAAATCGATTATGAAGAATTCTTAAAGTTTGGTATGAAGGAAAAAGAAGCAAAACTTCGCTCCAAAGAAGCAACCAAAGGCGTAATTGATTCTATAAAATGGTTAGACGATATGGATGCAGTAATTGTCGTATTAGATAGTACCGCAGATCCATACACGCAGGTTAACATCACAATTATTGGAAACTTACAAGCTCGTAATATTCCGGTATTACTGGTAGCAAACAAGATTGATTTGAAAAAAGCAAATGTGAAACGAGTAGAAGCTGCATTTCCGCAGTATAAAGTCGTTGGTATTTCGGCAAAATCTGGCAATGATGTTGATAAACTCTATGATAGTTTGTTTGAATTGGTGAAGTAATATGTCTGAACTTACGATACAATTTGTACCACATGCAGAAATAATGGGTCTTTCAAGTGAGGCTCGTATCAAAAAACTCATTGAAATTGTCAAATTAGATAAAATTGCATTAGTTGAAGGACAATTACGAAAAGAAGAAGAAGCAAAACTTATTGCTGATACGATGAGTTCGATTAATACAAAATTCAAAGGAATTGAATTAGCTGTAATTTATCCGCAGAATTTACAATTATCTTGGCTTCATAAAGTTCGGTCAACACTTGCAGGAGTAATACTTGGACAAAAAGGCGGTTTGACAATCGTTGGTCCAGCAACAGTTGTTCGTGAAATAAAGCAAGATCCTGAGAAAATACAATTATTTACGGTTGATAAAAAAACCGGGAGAAAATAGATGCCTCATCAATGTGTTCGTTGTGGAAAAATGTATGAAGACGCAAGTCAGAACATATTAACTGGGTGCACTTGTGGTTCTAAATTATTCTATTATATTCGTGCTGACAAATTAGCACAAGTACAAAAAGAAAAAAATGTTGAAGAATTATCGCAAAAAGATCGAACTCGTATAGAAAAAGATATTTATGATATTATTGGTGATGAAATCAACAAAAATAATCCGGTTGTCTTAGATATTGAATCTGTCAAAGTCTTAAAACCTGGAAAATTTGAATTAGATATTGTTGCATTATTTAATAGTGAAAGACCACTCGTGTATCAAACAGGGGATGGTCGGTACATTATTGATCTAGCCAATTCTTTTAAACGACGAACGAAAAAGTCGTAAGTGTTCTCCAAAAAATAAAAAGAGTCAAGTCTTAGAAAACATTTATATAAATGTATTATATATTCTTCCTTATGAACAAAAACATGAGAGCGTTAGTACGTACAGGATACAATGAAGGTGAGTATGATAGAGCCTACGTGAGAAATTCAGGCACGCCAGAAATATTTGAGCGAGTATTATGTGATGAGTTACTAAAAAGAGTAAACGCGCAACCAAGAATTCTTGATCTTGGATGTGGGGTCGGATTACCATACGATAAGTACTTCATAAAACGAAATTGTAACGTAGTTGGTGTGGATATTTCTGAAAAACATATCGAGAAAGCTCAAAAAAATGTACCAAAAGCTGAGTTTATCTTGGGGGATTTTTTTAACAAAGCAATCAAAGGAAAGTTTGATGCCATAGTTTCTTTTTACGCCATATTTCATATTCCGCGAACTGAACACAAAACATTGTTTACACATATTCATTCATGATTAAAGAAAAATGGTATAATTTTACTTACATTGGGTGCTGACTCAATGAAATATGACACTTCGGATAATTTTGCAGGATCAAAAATGGCCTGGAGTTCGTATACTGTAGAAAAAAATAAACAATTAGTCCGTGATGCAGGATTTGATATCATTCTTGCTGCTGAAGATTACCGAACTGAAAGACATTTATGGATATTAGCAAAAAAGATATAATTCAAAATAGACTTGCACATATTCGTTTTTTCAAAATTTTTTCAGAAGTATTTAAAAATAAAAGCGATTTTGTAAACATATGCACAAAGAAAAACTCAAAAATCAAATTCCTCCACAAGTATACTCTATTCTTGAAAAACATCATTTCACTGAATTTCGTCCGTCACAATTTAAAGCAATTCAAGCAGGATTATTTGATCAAAAAAATCTCTTAATCTGTACTCCAACAGGAAGTGGAAAAACATTTGTAGCCGAA
>JBLKOV010000071.1:0-3914 GCA_047603085.1 Candidatus Woesearchaeota archaeon | reverse complement strand
GTCCAAAAAGATGAAGTGTGTGAAGAACTTGCGAAAAAAACAGAGAGTCAAATCGTACAAAAAAGAGGAAATACGGTCGTACTACAAAAACGATGATTGGAACATTAACACCGAATGCAGAAAAAGCACAGAAGTTAAAGGATTTTGGGTTTACTGATCCTGAAAAACTTGAAGCGCGAAAATTCGTTTCTTTCTTGAGTGGCTATCCAACTCCTTTACGTCGATATAGAATTGATTTTGAATCTGAAAATCATAATGTAGAAGAAGTCTATTTTTGGTTATTATCTCATGCGCGCGATGATTTTGACATGCCAATTGTGCAAAAAATTATTGATACTCATGCTTCAAGTACTGCATCAAGTATGTTTGGTGATTTACAGGGAAGACTTGGAGCTCAACAATCAGCAGTTTCAAATTATCTAGGAATGATGGGAAAACTCGTGAAAGATTTATTTTCCCTTGTTCGAGAACTCCGACAATTAGATGAACGATTAGGATACTATACACAATCATATGGTGATGATAAAAAAACTGCAAGACAAGCAGAATCAACACTTAAAGATATCTGGATAACATTGGTTGAAGGTGGAACAAATAGCCCCTCATCAGTATATGGTATGGCAAAAAATATAGGATTTACCGTACTTCCAGATTTATTCTTTGCGGCAAAACCAATGTCAAAAGAAGAACTTGATGACTGGGTCGAAGCACTCGATTTTAATGAAGGTGTAAAAAAAGCAGTTGGACGAAAATTATTTCAATTTATGAATTGGAAAGAAAAAACATATCATGAATTAACCCATAAACGACAATTTCAAATTAAATATCTGAATCAACACTTTCAAACAGTTCGCATGTATATGGAATGGATAAAACCGTATTTACGAAATATCCAAAGACTGACTATGGATGATAAGGGAATGGAAGATGGAATGCTTGTTCATTCATTTGATATGAATATGAGTGAAATTGAAGTATTAGTTGCAAAACCACCAGCAAAAGAAATGAAAAACCCTGAGGATACAGTGTACTCAGTTTTATTAATGACTTTTTCATTTCGAACAAAACCTAAAATGGACTTTCACGCAAAAGATGCGTATCATCAAAAAGGACCAGTTCATATTGGCAGAACAGAATCAACAATTCGTGCATATGCATGGACTGCAAAAGAAATTCAGAATTATAAGGCATATCGAGAAAAAGAAGCATTTGATTTAGTCGCGCAGTATGACAAGTCACTCAAAGATGCAATGGAATATTTGGGTGAAGATTTAGAGAATTATCTCAAAGAAGCGCATGCGGATATTCCTGATGGTATGTTTGCTCAAGCAAAGAAAAAAGAATCAAAAGAAGATACACAAAAGAAAACACAAAAAAATGTCACACAAGCACAACAACAGGATTTACATGCAATGTTTTTAGGACCATTTAAGGCGATGTCTGAAATGCTTGTTGAACCATTTTTTGGTCCACTATTTCAAAAATCAAAAACACCAAAGAGTGTCATAAAAGCTGAACAAGCAAGAAAAAATGCAATCAAGGAAGCAAAGCAACAAATGGCTAAGGGCGCATGTTTGGTATCATTTCAGTGTTTTAAAAATTATAAAAAAGCCCATGGGATGATTTCATGGTAGTGAGTACAAAAACATGCGAGGTAGTTAAGGCAAAATGGTAAGAGATTATACTGAAGATTTTGATTATAATAGTTCAGAAGATATTGAAGAGCCAATTTTTGGTATTCGAACTATTGGGACAACTACTCGTATTGATGGTACACAAGGAAATCCTGCAGAACAAATTGCAGCAAATATACGGCAAGGTGCAGGAAATATTGAAGTTCAAGCATCTGGTTCAGGAAATGGTCGAAGACCTCAGCAAATGGCATTTGATAATATTACGTTAGAAGAACGTGAAGCAATTCGTGAACTGGCTCGAATAAATAAAGTAAATATTACAACTCACGCAGATTTTATGCAAGTTGGAAATTTAAATGGTTTAACTCGTGAAGGATATAGTGAACAAAAACGACAACAAGATATTAATGAATTAAAAAAAGCAATTGATTTTGCAGCCGATGCTGCAAATGGTGGAAGTGTTGTTGTGCATACTGGTGAGTACCAGCGAGGATTAGAGGGAAACAAAACAATAAATGCTGATGGCTTTGAGTTTAAAATGTATGAGGGAGAAGAAGCTGATAATGTAACCGGCTTTGTTGATAAAGAAACAGGTAAACTGATAAATTTACAAAATAAAACAGAAGTATTCTTAGGAAAAGAAAGAAAAGATGATAACGGAAACATTGTATATCTAAAAGACCAAAATGGAAATTATGTGTATGATGATGTCATTCAACGTGATCTTATCGATCGATTTAAAAGGGAACACCCAACAGAAAAGCAGTTGTCTGATGAACAAATTTGGGAGCAAAAAATTTCTGAAAAGCAAAAAGAAAATGCAAAAATTGCAGAGTATGAAACTGATGAATATGGAAATATTCAAACAACACCCATTCGATTTGATGAATTCAAAAAAGATCAAATGAAATTTGGAAAATCTGAAAGCGAAGCAGGTCAAGAATTTTTGAATAAATATTACTACAAACAATTACAGCAATCTTTAGGTCAAGCTCGTGAATTTGAAAAATCATATAATGATAGTTTGAAAAACCGTGAGAAAATTATTGAATCATTAAAATTCTACCAAAAAATCAGAGATTCGGTGAGCGATGAAGAATGGGAAAAATATAAAAAACAATCGCCTGAATTTCGATTTGATACGACTAATATCATTACTCCACCCGAACAAAAGGATCCCATAGAATATTTAAAAAAACAATTAGCTGATAATCAAAGAGATATATTACAGGGTCGAGAAGCCGCTTCATCAGGTCGTGTACAAGCACGCGAAATTTTAAAGAATATTCATAATGTAGAAAGCGCACATGATTATGCTATTAAAAAAAGCAGTGAAACAATGGCCGATTTAGGAGTGTATGCGTTAGAAAGAACACAAGTTGCGAAAGCAAAAAGACCAAATGATAAGATAAAACCTATCGCAATTACACTTGAAAATATCTTTCCAGAAATGGGGTATGGATCACATCCTATGGAACTTAAAAATCTTATTGATAGTGGCAGAAAAGCAATGGCTGAAAAATTACAGCAAAGCAATGTTCATCAAATGAGTAAAAAAGAAGCAGAAAAAGCTGCAGCAGATCATATTCGTGCAACACTCGATACTGGTCACTTGAACATGTGGCGAAAACATTTTCAACCAAAAGATGGCGAAACAAAAGAAGATACGGATAAACGGTTTCAAAAATGGTTCAATTCACAAGTTGAAGAACTTGCAAAGGATGGATATATTGGAAATGTACACTTAGCAGATAATTTAGGATATGATGATACACACTTAGGAGCTGGTCAAGGAACAGCACCTTTAAAGGATACATTAAAAGCATTAAAAAAAGCAGGGTACGATGAATTCATCACATCTGAAGGTGGTTTTGGTATGGGTCCAAAAGGTGTTGGTGAAGTTGGTATGTGGGGTACATGGAAATTAGCAGGTTCAAGTATCTATGGGAAAATGGGTGATGCGGGAACAAAATCATGGACAAATCCGGGAAGTCGAATGTATGCAGTCCATGAAGGATATCTTGGTGTTCCAAACAAACCAAACTTCATCTTTAAAGGGTATGCACCTGATAATGAAGACTGGCAACCTTGGTCAGGAACGACTATGGAGTAAGGTTATCTATAAAATATTTTACTATTTCTGGCTCATATTTTTCTAAAAGCATAAGACGTTTCTTTCCTATTTTCCTACTTTCTTTGCATGAACTAGAGCAAGGAAAATGGGATAATAGACACCAATCATTTTTTCTTTGGGAAAGATTAGTATATATTGATGTTGGT
>JBLKOV010000070.1:0-3923 GCA_047603085.1 Candidatus Woesearchaeota archaeon | reverse complement strand
ACACTATATAGAAGTATTTCGTTCATAAATTATTGAATCTGTTTCAAATCCATCTTTTTAGAAAAAGAACATTTTTATACCCTCACACAAACTATAACACATGAAAGACATTTACACTGGAACATACAAAGTAAAACTTGATGCAAAACATCGAATTTCTATACCATCCAAAATCCGTGATTGTGCTCAGAGAAGAAATCAAGATAATACAATGTGGTACTACACAAAACACAGAGATTCACTCTATACAATAACTGACTCTCCTTTACTATGTAAAGATAACCCACAAGATTGGTTTGCATCAAAACAAGATGCACATCATAGAATCACACTCCACGATGCAGCATATGCAAACGAAACATTTCTCCTCAAAGCAATGGGCGACTATCTTGTCCTTGAAAAAGAGAATCAAGAAAAGACAGCCAAATAAGACTATTCAGACTGCAAAATCAGCCAAAGTAATTGACCGATTTTTCTTGCATTTCTTTTCCGCGAGCCATTCGAAATTTATCTTGTAAATCTTGATACATCTTTTCAATATCAGAACTTACAGATGGTTTGACAATTTCAAGTGCTTTTTCAAAGTATGACATTGGTACTTCTTTACTTTCTGCATTCTCACGCAAAGTCATAATAGCTGCTTCACGACATAATGCTTCTAAGTCAGCACCGACAAACCCTTGCGTTTTGTCTGCAATCGTTTGCAGATCCACATCTTTTGCGAGTGGCATTCCTTTTGTATGAATGGATAGAATGTGTTTTCGTGTTTCAGCATCAGGAACAGGAGACAGAATAATTCTATCAAATCTTCCCGGTCGTAAAAGCGCAGTATCAAGTAAATCAGGTCTATTTGTTGCTGCCATAACAACAACATTTGCCAGAGATTCTAACCCATCTAGTTCTGTTAATAGTTGATTTACAACACGTTCTGTTACATTTGAATCGCTTGAATCTGAACCACCCCGTCTTGGTGCAATTGAATCAATTTCATCAAAGAAAATAATTGTTGGTGATGTTTGTCGAGCTTTTTGAAACACTTTTCGAACTGCTTTTTCACTATCTCCAACCCATTTTGATAAGAGTTCAGGACCATTGACGAGAATAAAATTTGCTTTACTCTCATTTGCAACTGCTTTTGCAAGTAGTGTTTTTCCCGTTCCGGGTGGTCCGTATAACAAAATTCCTTTTGGCGGTTTAATTCCAAGTCGTGTAAAACGTTCGGGCGTATTGAGTGGCCACTCAACAGCTTCTTTTAAGTTCTGTTTCACATTTCCTAAACCACCAACGTCGTCCCACGTTGTTGATGGAACTTCTATTAAGACTTCTCGTAACGCAGATGGTCTTACAACTTTGAGCGCTTCGATAAAATCATCCTTTTGTAATTTTAATTTCTCGAGTATTTCAGCTGGTATTTCATCTTCTTTATCAAGACTAATATCCGGCAGGAATTTTCTCAATACAACCATTGCTGCTTCTTTTGAGAGTGCTGCTAAGTCAGCACCGACAAACCCATGTGTGTTTTCTGCAATATCAGACAATATAATTTCTTTTACAGTATCGTCTATTATTTCCTGTACTTTTTTCTCAGTTCGCATCTCTTGTAATAATGTAACGAGTACCTCAACCATTTCAGAAACTGTTTTTCGTGAAGCACATGCATAGTAAAAATCAGACCCTATTACTTGAGACAATGTTGTTTTCAAATTTGTTGGTAATGATAATTTTTCAAAACTTTTTTGTACAATACTTCCAACTTGTCTAACAATACGCATTTTATCGTCCTTTGTTTGAACTTGTTGGGATTGTGAATCAAGAATAATTTTTGCAACATTTTGGAGATCAACATTATTAATATTTTCAAAAACTTGTGTTGCAATATCTTTTTTTGATACTTGTAATCCAATACTTTCAAGAGATGTATCAATTGGCATACCTCGAGTATGGATTTTCAAAATATTTAATCGACCTTCTTTTTTTGGCGGATTAATTTCTAACTCACGATCAAATCGACCCGGTCTTCGCAAAGCAGGATCAATCACATTTGGTAAATTTGTTGCTGCAATTACCACAACTTTTCCTCGGCTTTTCAAACCATCCATGATTGTTAATAACTGTGCAACTACACGCCGTTCAACTTCACCCTTTGCTTCTTCACGACTTGTTGCAATTGCATCAATTTCATCAATAAAAATAATACTTGGTGAATTTTTTTCTGCGTCTTCAAATTTCTTTCGCAGATTTGCTTCACTCTCACCATAGAATTTTGACATGATTTCAGGTCCATTAATCAAAATAAAGTTTGAATTTGTTTCATTTGCAACCGCTTTTGCAAGTAATGTTTTTCCTGTTCCCGGTGGTCCATGTAATAAGACACCTTTTGGTGGTTCAATACCCAATTGTTCAAATATTTCAGGGTGTTTGAGTGGTAACTCTACAAGTTCACGAATTTTTGTTACTTCTTCTTGTAAACCACCTACATCTTCATAGGAAACTTCTAAGACTTGATCTTCCTCAATTTCAATAGCTTCCGGATTATACTGAATTTCCGTATTTGGACCAATAATAACTGCTTTTTTTGCAGGTGCACTATCAACAACTACAAATTTAAGGTCAGATAACCCAAAACTCGTACCCGTTGTATCATCCATCATATTAAAAATATCATTAAAAAATGGATTAGAACCCATTGTTGTTCGTCGTCTTTTTGTCCCACCTAATGTAACTATGTCACCTTTGACAACTGCTTTTCCCAAAAGACCTTGCTTAAAAATAGTTGGCGGTGCTCGAATGACAAACCCCTTTTGTGAAGGTGCAATACTCACTTTTTGTGCTTCAACAACATCGGCCTTTTGTACAGTAACAATCTCTCCAATACCTGATTTAGAGTTTCGTCGCGTAATACCATCCATTCGAATAATATTTAAGCCAATATCACCTGGATATGCACGGTCTACCACACTAACTGTTTTTCGTTGCCCTTCAATTTCAATAAATTCTCCAGGACGAACACCTAATTGATGAATAATATTAGAATCAAGACGAACAATTCCTTTGTTCACGTCATCTTGTACCGCTTCTGCTACTTTTAATTTAATTTCTTTTGTTGACATTCCTTTTGCACCAAATGATACAAATAGTCAGAGATTAATAAATATTATGATTTTATTGACTTTATCCGCCGTTCAATCAAAAAAAATATCCACCTTTAACAACCATCTACAAAAACCATTAGTCTAAATTATTTTCCTAATTGTGAATATGCATACAATATCTGTCGATGAATATCGGAGTGCTCCTTTGAATGAGAAAAGACTCCTAACCCATCTTTTACAAAGTATGATGTAGTTCCAAAACTTCTTTCATGTAATATCAATTCTTTAGGCAATTCTGAAATTTCATGAAGATGCGGAAATTTTTCTTTAAAATTTTTTACTTCACTTCGAGGTAAATGCACTGAAGAAACTGTACAATCAGAAGTAATCTCATCAACAATTTCTGACAATAATCGATACGAATGCTCTTCATCATCATGTGAGAAAGGTTGCAATTGCAAAAAACCCGAGTCATTATAAGAAAATACCTGAACTCCTATTTTAAAGTCTCTAAGTATATGAGGATATCTCATAGTACTTTGAGAATAATAACTTAAACCGTGTTCTTTCATATTCAGACGAAAGTTCCGTAAAATTTGTTTTGGATCTTTTCCCACAAACTCTTTGCGCACATATCCTATCATTTTACTTTTAGAAAGTAGTAATTATTTAAAAAGGTTTACTCTTGTACTTCAGAACAGAACTTACTTATGAAAAAACTTTTTGTACATCTTTAGGTTTTGCAGTTTTTCGGCCCTGTGCAACCATATGTCTCATAAAAACATCACAATTTTTTAAAAAATGACGTGTTTTCGTATCTAACGCAAAAAT
>JBLKOV010000069.1:0-3949 GCA_047603085.1 Candidatus Woesearchaeota archaeon | reverse complement strand
CACATATCAATTTTATACAAAAATGCTTAATTTAGGTAAGGATGGTTTTATTGCTGAGAGAAAAAGATATGTTGAACACTTAACGCTATTTATGTCACACCAAAGATCTCAATTAGAACGAAGTATTTCTTATGCGAGAAATGAATTTGGTGAATATAATTTTCTGCAAACACAAACCATCTTTCCAAATATATATGAACATCTCCCATTTACTGATTTTCTATCTTATGCAAATTTTTTACAAAAGCAAGACTCACCAGTTCAACGAGCAATCATTGATTTATCGAGGTTGACTACTGAATTTGACTCAGTAGCAATGTCATATGAAAAAGAATTCTCTCATATAGAAAGATTACTACAGCAAATAGAGCCTGAGTTTTCTGGATTTAGAGATGTGATTGAATAATAAAACTAAGTAGACAAAGTATTTCTCAATTATCTTTTTAAAGACAGAAAATAAACCCCCTATATGAAAGTTGCCGCATTAGTGTCAGGAGGTGTAGATAGCTCAGTTGCATTAGCTCTCGCAAAGGAACAAGGACATGACGTAACCGCATTCTACCTCAAAATTTGGCTTGAAGATGATATTTCTTATCTTGGAGAATGTCCTTGGGAAGAAGATCTCGAATATGTCAAAAAGGTTTGTCAGAAACTCGATGTACCCCTCCAAGTTATTAATCTGCAAAAAGAATATTGGAATAATGTTGTGAGTTATGTCATTGATGAAGTAAAAAAAGGTCGAACTCCAAATCCAGATATATTATGTAACTCTCGAATTAAATTCAAAGCATTTTTTGAACATATTGATGACTCTTATGAAAAAATTATAAGTGGACACTATGCTGACATTCAACAAAAAAACAATACATACTATCTTAAACGGGTACCTGATCAGATAAAAGATCAAACGTATTTTTTATCCCATTTAACACAAACACAATTACAGAGAATTTCTTTTCCACTTGGAAAATATACGAAAAACGAAGTTCGTACATTAGCACAAAAATTTGATTTACCAAATAAAGATAGAAAAGACAGCCAAGGAATTTGTTTTCTTGGAAAAATAAAATATACTGATTTTTTACAACATTACCTCGGAATAAAAAAAGGGGATATTATTGAATATGAAACAGGTAAAAAGTTAGGATTCCATAATGGTTCATGGCTATATACGATAGGACAACGAAAAGGCATAGGAAGCGGATTAAATCATGGACCCTGGTATGTCGTACAAAAAGATCATCCACAAAATATAGTGTATATCTCAAATTCATACAAAGATATTGTGAAAGATAAAAGAACATTTCGTATATCTAACTGTAATTGGATACCGAAAAAACCGTCTATAAACGAATTAAAAGTTAAACTCAGACATGGACAGCAAATGCATTCATGTACGATTGAAGAAGAAATACAAGGAACGTATGTAGTGACTATTAAAGAACCTGACCAAGGTATTGCTTCAGGACAATTTGCTGTTTTTTACGACGACACGTATTGTTATGGTGGAGGAATTATAGAATAATTTATTGCTGTAAAAATAGTTGCTTATCTCGTCCTTCTTTTCTGACGACCAGTAAACCTCTCTCTTCGAGTTGTTGAATTCGATTTTGTACGGTCGGATATGTCAAATAGAATTGTTTTTTAATATCTTTCATGGTTGTAATTTTTTGTTCACAGTTCTGTTTTTGAATATATTCTACTATTTCTTTTAATTGAGCAGGAAGAAGTTTTTGATCAACATTAACTTTTTTCTCTACATTTTGAGAAATCTCTTCATTTATGACAGAAAAAACAGCATTCATTTCTTCTTGTAATTCTCGAATTTCTTTAATCGAACTTGTTTCTTTAACACGAGCAGTATATTCTGAATTCGTAAACTTCTTTAAAGCAGATGCCATATCATCAATTGGTTTTGCAATTAATTGAATGAGTTTTTGTACGCTAAACACACTTACAAGAAAGAAAGCTATAAGTAAAAAACCAATCCATAAATATAATTGTCGAGATTGGGATAATAATGTTTCTTGAAGATCTTGATTTTTTGCATTTAATTGCCTAATTGAATCTAAAATATTTGAACTAATCATCGAGGAAATTTGTTGATATTGAGAATATACTGAAATTTTTTGTATTGTCAAATCCCTATTTGTTCGTAATTCTTCTAAGTGGATTTGTACTAATTCATCTCTTGCCAGAGTTAAATCTGATAGAAAATCTACAATTACTGAATATTGTAGTATAATTTGCTCATTACGAAGCCTTTCTGCTTGTATTTCTTGATTTATTCTGACAGACATATTTTGTCCAATAAATGTTTGCTGAGAAAAATCTTGCGAAAAAAGTAATGCTGTTTGATAATCATCAATCGCTAAAAAATCTTCAATTAATAATCCATCCGTATTTATTAATTCAAGAAGGGTTTCAAATGAATCAAGACTTCTCTGAGAGTCTAAAAATAGAGATTCAACTGCATTAACATTACTTACGCTGATACCAAATATAATACTCATAAAACCAATAAATACAAGAATAATTGCAATTGTTCCAATGAGCATCCTCTGCGTTATATTCATAAAAAGTGAAAGGGAATGTTTTATTTATAAATATTCGTAAATAATAGTAAAAAAATAAAGAATTATAAGAATTTTATATTATTTTTAAAATATTGCAAAGATAATCAAATAAAAATCTATCGATTCGTGACCAGATTTTTCAAGATTCCAATTTAGCACCAAAACAAAGCTTCGAAGTATTAAACCAGCCAAATTTGAATAAACCTAGCACTTATTTTTTAACAGATGGGCATAGTGATGTTCGACATCACTCATCGACCAAGACTTCATATCATTTTTGGTAAAACCTAATTTTTCTACCCAGTAATAAATATCTTCGACACATTGTGCTTCAATTTCTAAAAATGTTGGAATATGTGGTAATGTATCAAATTCAAAAGACATATCATTTAATGCATATGAAACCCTTTTTTTTCGCATTCTCTTTGTCACTACGTATCCTAATTCGACAAATACATCCAAATGATATTTGAGAGAATCAATCTCGATATTTAATTCAGACATTTCTTTTACATCACTCACACGAATAACTTTTTTGAATGTTAATTCTGCTTTATCTCCTTTTGTTCGTAGCCGCAATAGTTTTTTTTGCGATTGCAGTGTTTTTTGTGGAGTATCTAAATATACAATATCCATGTAAGAATCAAATACTTTTTTTGCACCAATAGACTCAAGATACTTCTGTGTTTTTTCAACAGGTACTTCAAGTATTTTTACTTCAATTTCTTTCATCTTAGTCATAATAGCCAAAATACATATAAAAATCTTCCTTTTTTGCTTTTTGTATATTTTGTGGACGCGTCAGAGGACTCCAATGTTTTAATCGAATAACTCTTTCATCACAATCGGGGTATCGTGAAAATTCAGCATTTGGCGCATTCTCAACTGAAAAAGAATTTAGCTGCTCGAGAATCCACGGTTGAATTTTTGTAGTCTTATCGTGTAAGGAACCTCCTTTCCATTTTGGTTCATACGGACAGTGTTCACACGAACTCGAACAACATTTTCCAGATGCTGCTTTCCAATAATGATCCCAAACAAGCCTAGTCATGCTCAATCCAACCATATCCTTTTTCTTCAAGTGTGTCAACTAATGAACCATCACCATTTACTGCAATTTTCCCATCAATAAGAATTGACAATTTTTGCGGTTTGACATATTCTAAAATTCTTTTATAGTGGGTAATAACGATAATGATTTTATCTGGTTTCATCAATGTATTAACCCCCTCAGAAACAGCTTTTAATGCATCAATATCTAGACCAGAATCAGTTTCATCAAGAATTGCAATTTTTGGATCAAGCAAAAGCATTTGCAAAATTTCACTCCGTTTTTTTTCTCCACCTGAAAAACCTTGATTGAGATATCTGTC
>JBLKOV010000068.1:0-3970 GCA_047603085.1 Candidatus Woesearchaeota archaeon | reverse complement strand
GAACCCTTCCACGCGTCTTCATTACTCATATTATCAACAGAATTACTTGATACTTTTCCTGTAAAAAAGTACATAGTATCCCCTTTATACCGCGAATATCTCTGTTTTTGCTTTTGTGTTTTAGCCCAAGATTCATCCCATACGAAGGTTTTTGTGCAAATAAGTTCTAATTTATTAACAAAAATCCCAGTTTCTTCGTGTGTTTCTCGAGTCATTCCTTCTTGTGGTAACTCACAATCATCTATACCGCCACCGGGAAAAATAATACCGTATGGTGTTTTCTGTGCGACTATGTGATTTGTTTGTGTGAAGAAAAATCCTTCGCAATTTCGTCTAAGTGGGAGATTCTCTCTCGAATTATCCATAGTTTATTTCTCTATCTGTACTTTTTATATCTTATCTTTTGAGAATTGTCACAATATTTATATACCTGCAACTCCTTATATGTGTATGATACCGATACTCGAAGATAATACAAAACTTGTGACAAAATTTGGCGCTAAAAAAATAGTCGACATGACTATTGATGTACCGTCATGTTACACTTTTGAAAAAGGATTATTCTACTCGCATAGAGAATTTGACACGTTCCTCAAAAAACTGTATGATAATGTGCCTTCCGCAATTGTAAGCGGAGTGAACGCATCTGGTTCATTACATCTAGGTCATAAACCAGTTTTTGATACGTGTTTATACTTTCAAAAAGAATACGGAGTTACCGTATACGTTCCCATATCTGATGATGAAAGTTATATCACAAAAAAAGTTGATACGCAAGAAGAAGCCTTACAAAATGCGTATGGGTTAGCAAAACAACTTATTGCATACGGTTTTGATCCAAAAAACACAGTATTTTTACTTGATCAAGTTTATACAAATATCTATAATTATGCAATTAAACTTTCGCGAAAAGTTACGGTTTCAGAGATCTTAGCTGTATATGGATATACGCATTCTGATAACCCGGGGATGTATTTTTATCCCTGTATTCAGTCAGCACATATTGTGTATCCGCAATTACATGATAATATACAAAATACACTTGTGATAATTGGTCCTGATGAAGACTCGCATATTCGTGTTGGTCGAGATTTAGCATCAAGATTTGGGTTACAAAAACCATCTGTTATTCATTCAGTTTTTCTTCCGGGAATGGATGGAAAAAAAATGTCTAAATCAAAAAATAATGCACTATTTTTCCAAGATGACGAAAAAACGATTCAGAAAAAAATTCGAAAATCCTTGAGTGGAGGCAGAGAAACTGTTGAGGAGCACAGGCAACTAGGTGGTGATCCAACTATTGACACTGCATATTTGTATCTACATTCATTTTTTTTAGAAAAATCTGAGAGTCAAAAACTTGCAGCAGCATATAAAGCAGGGGAAATCTTAAGTGGTGAATTAAAAGAACTTGCAATACTTCATGTGCAACAGAGTATTTCTGCATTTCAAGAAGCACTCGCACAAACTGATGAAAAATTGGTTGATTCATGTATCAGAAAAAATACGAAATAGTTTCGAAATTTACTGTGAATCTGTACTCCGACTCTGTATGTATTCGCTTACAGCTTTAAAACGCTGATGGGAAGGTTTTGCAAGAATAGATGCGCGAGTTTGATATTCTTTTTGAACTACTGGAAATGGAATTTGTTCGAATGTGACATTCACTCTGTTTACAAGTGCTCCCTTAGGTGTGTGGACGAAGGGTTCTTGGGTGTTATCATATTTTCTGAGTGTGTGACGAATCATTTTCATGTACTCGTCAACGGCACATGTACCTAATTTTTCTTTGTTCTCACCTTCGAGCTCTTTGAAAAACCATCGCTGAGATGAATGAATAACATCGTAATTTCCTTTATTCCCTTTTTCGTAATTTGCACCCATTCCTATAAATTCAGCTAGTGTTGTATCTGGTATGAGTGGTGGATTTGAAAGTTTTGTATTAATCTGAAACTTTTGTTTAAAATCATAATCTTTTGTTGCTTCCTTCCACTTGTGCTCGAGATATTGACAAAGAACTTCATCTTGGCCACCAGTGAATAAAACATTTGATTTTGTATGGATGGTATCAATATGGTCAGCAATGAACGCACCAAGTATACGTGAAATATGATCTACAGAAGTTGGTCTATATGATTTATCTCGGAAAGTATCGGGTAAGAATCCTGTTTGTAAAATTGCTAAGTCGTCAGAAATCCCTTTACCTTTCTTTTCTCTGAAGTACACGCTTTCAATTTTTTTACCTTGAAGATGTTCAGGTAAATTCTGCGTATCAACACCAAAAGTTTGTTTGATAAAGTCCCAACTGTAATTTTGATTCTTTGCTACTGTGGAAATATCGACGGGATTATCATGTGTGATTCCGAGTTCTGCTAGAACTCTCATTCGTTTTACATGTGGAATATCTTCTAATAATCTCATTTCATCAGTGTAGCTTCCAGTTGCAACACCGTCTATATTCAAGGAGTATCGTGCAAATGCGCTTTTATCAACAATATGATGTGAACCTCGTCCCATCTCTAAACCGAATTTTTCTTGCACTAAATCGCGTTTTTCACCATCCATCTGTAAACCAAAATATAAACCTCGTAATAGTTCAACAAAATGTACTTTTTGTCCTTTGAAGATGTCTAACCCGAAAAGTGGGTTATTATCAGGAGTTTTCAATTCCACTGGTTGTATATACTTGTCAGGGCTCGCAAAGAAATCATCAATTATTGCAACAAAATCATCAATGTGTTTTTGTGTTTGCGGACCAATTTTTTTTGCCGTCAAGTGATAGTTTTTGCTTCTGTGATCATTCGTTAACCCAAATTGTTCTCGCTCCTGTTTTGTGAGTTTTTTTTCAAGGGCTGAGAGCACATCACTTGTGGTCGTGTTAGGATACTCTCCTTGTAAGAATTCAACTCCTTTTGGACATGTTCGATTTTTATTTGCCATCCCCATGCCAGATTGCATATGCCCCTCAACTGCATAGACGGATAATTGTTTTCCTGTGCGCCCATTGGTATGAAGAATTCGCTCTTTGGATGACTCTATAATATCTGCAATAATTAATGGTCTTGGCGCAACAAGTGCTTCAAAATCATCATTACGTACAGTATGAGTTTTTTCACGGTATAATGAATCTACGAGTGTTGCTGTTTGTGGTGCCGAAAGTTTTTTCGGATCTCTTTGTTTTATCCGATGGGTTGATTTAAAAGATGGTGTCGTGAGAATGCTCTCAAGATGTGAATAATACGCTTTTTTTACATGTCGCTCTTTTGGCCGTAATGGAAATTTCATAGGACTTTTTTTCATCAAAAAGTGGTAAAATAATTTTTTTTATAAATATATCGTTTTTTGATAGCTAATTGCGAATACATTTATAAAGAGGTTCTAACAAAAAAAGAGTATGGATATTCCAATTGGAAAAGAAATATGGTTAAGTTTCAAGGGTGATGTACATTTTACCAATTATTATAAAATGCTTTATGACTGGCTGATAAATAATGGGTTTAGGCATCGACCAGTTGGAACTGATGAAAGTGATGCTGGAATAGAAATAGAGGATTATTATTCAGAGATACGCATGCCTGGTTTTTCAAATCATTGGGTATGGTGGAGATTACAACAACAACAACCAAATGGTGATGATTTATTTGATTTTCATTTGGATGTTGTGTTTCAAACATTGGGACTAAAACAGAAAGAAATTTTAGTGAATGGGAATAAATTTAAAGTCAATAGCGGGGAAGTCAATGTGAAAATTTATGCAAAAGTAGTGTTTCACAAAGATAAACTGACCGATAATTGGCTTGGAAAAACACTTTTTGATTACCTTCGTTGGAAACATTATCAGTCGTTAATCGATGAGCATAAAGCTGATATGTATGATATGACAATGGAGTTTTACGATCGTGCAAAACAAGGTTTAGGATTGGATACATTTGTGACAAATCTCCAAGATCCATTCCATCCGAAATTAGGG
>JBLKOV010000067.1:0-4057 GCA_047603085.1 Candidatus Woesearchaeota archaeon | reverse complement strand
AATCACGCTTGCAATAATTGGTATTTTAACAGTTGGACTAGGGATTGATTTTGCCATACATCTCATCGTGTCCTATGAATCATATTTAGAGCGAAAACATTCGCATAGACAAAGTATTGTGTTAGCAGTTAAACACTTGTATCTTGCCATTATTGCATCGTTTTTAACAACAGTCGCAGGGTTTGGTGCATTACTTTATGGTGTATCACCAGCAACGCAAACTCAGGGTTTAGTTCTTGTCTTATCCATTTCAGTTATAGCGTTTTTAACAATACTCTTTTTTTTTTTTTTTTTATATCTTTTTGGGGATGGGAAATTACCACCAAAAAATCCCTTTTTCACAAAAATTAAATCATATCTTGCTAAGTTTCCGATAATTCAAACAAAAAGACCAAAAACTATACTGTTCATTCTGAGTGTAATAACCGTATTCATGATATTTGGTGCAGCCTCGGTTGGATTTGATACAAGTAATGATAATTGGATACCTCCAGAAAACCCAATACAGGATAGTTTTCGAGAAAATAGTTTTGTTTTTGGAGATGATTTTTCATCAGTGCAAATTGTCCTCAAAACTGCAAGTGATTTACGTGATGTACAAATAGTCAGAGATATTCAAAATTTAGAACGAAACGTTTTATTTATTCCTGAGATTGAACGAGTCTCAAGTCCATTTTCAAACTTACAATTAGATCAACAATATATTTTTGAAAACATTGATGAGACTGCATTTCCTTCAGATTTTACCTTTGCAACCATTTCAGTACAAGCAACGTCATTTAATACAGATTCCGGTGGTTCTTCTGGTGTCTTAGACGAAATTCGTGACAGAGTTGAACAAAGTCCAGTCTATGATACGGACGTTACATTATTTGGCGATGTATTACGATTTCAAGAACTCGGTGTCAGTTTAGGTCGAGACACAGGGGTTACTACGCTGATTAGTTTTGTGCTTGTGTTTTTTATTGCAACAATACTCTACATGTCATTTTCAGTCGGATTTGTCGCAATACTTCCAATTATTGTTGGAATTATCTGGACTGTTGGATTTAAAGGATACTTTGGGGTTCCTTTCACGAGTTTAAGCACGGGATTAATAGCATTAGTTTTAGGTATTGGAATTGACTTTTCAATTCATTTAGTGAATAGTACAAAGAACTACATTAAAGAGGGCGACACTATTGAAGAAGCTCTCGTAAAAACTATGTCCTATTCAGGCGGAGCTTTATTATTAACAAGTATTACAACATTCATCGGATTTGCATCGCTCACACTTGCATCACTTTTAGGAATTCAACGGTTAGGATTGAGTTTAGCCTTTAGTATATTATCCGTCTTTTTAGTGACTATTATTATGGTTCCAAGTATTTTACAGTTAACATTAAGCAGAAAACAGTCTGAAAAAAAGGGTAAGAAGAAGTAGTATTTATGCTATATAAAAAAGGTGTTGGTATGAAAAAATCAGTAGATGAAAATCCAAAAGTAAAGCAAGACTATGTTGATAAATTGAATCGCATACGAAAACAAAAATCTATTCCTATTGGCGATATGGACAACTTTAGAAAAAGATATGACACACACCTATAAGTATATAAACAAATAAAAAAGTACATCCCTATGATACTTGAAAAACAAGGGTATGGGTTCTGGCTATTTCTGGTACTCGTGCTTGCCCTTGCACTTATACTCATATTCATTGACACAGAAACACTCACCGAAACCGTAATTGATGAGTACGGATACTTAGCAATTTTTATATTAGCATTCTTACTTGATTTTATTATTCAACCAGTTGGACCAGATATACCACTCATGCTTGGTGTTTCAGTATTGAATCCACTATTCGTTCTTATTGCAGTACTTTGTGGGTCATACTTGACAATGATTGCTGCGTATTATATCGGCAAAAACTTGGGAGAACCTGCAGTAAAAAAATTAGTTGGAGAAAAAAAATTCGAAAAAATACAATCAAAAAAGAGCTATGGGAAATGGTATTTGGCAATGAGTTCTTTAACACCGCTCCCGTATGTACCATATCTTTCGGGTATGTGGAATTTATCATTTAAAGAAGTAGTGTATGTCATGGTTATTCCAAGAACAATACGTTTTTGCATTGTGCTCATCTTTGCACTTGCCTTTCTCATATAAATCTTTGTATCAAAAACAAAAAATCTTGAAAATCTTGCAACAAACTCAACTCTTTTTCCAAAAAATGTAGCACAAGTCATTAATAATATACATACGGGTATAGTCATATGAAATTAATATACATACTCCTCATGTGTTGCATGCTTAGCATGGCTTTTGGACAGGTATACATAAGTGCAATCTTATATGACCCTCCTGGGCCAGATTTAGGTAATGAATGGATTGAATTATATAATCCAACAAATAGCACGCAGGATTTAACAGAGTATCAATTATTTACCTCAAATGCACGAACTGATTGGAACGAAATCCCACTTGAAGGACACATACCGCCTCAGTCGTATTTTTTAATCGGTGAAGAAAACATTACTGCTGATGTTATTCGTCCACTACGACTTGTCAATGTTCGAGGTGCAGTAAAATTTGGCAGAGATTCATTTCATATTATTGGATGGGGAGATGTGGATAACGAGACATTTTATCAAGAACACCCTGCTTTACCTGCAAGAGATCGCCCTCTTGTCCGAAAAAATGATACCTACAGTAACCTCGAATCGTATAAACCCGTGTTACACTATTCCCCATCCAATTCTTTTACCCAAATACAAGATACGAATCTCACAAAAGTCAAAGAACTAGACGCATTCTTTCACATACCCAATGTTCCACCGAGTATCTCTGTGGATCATATACTCTCACATCAAACTGAAAATGGGAAAGTTATCTATTATCCCACACGAAATCAGAATTTAACAATACGGGTTAGAATAGAAGATAAAAATTCTTTAAAAGATGTACAAGAGATACGCATTCAATATGATAATACGACTTTGGCTATACCGCTAAGATATAATACAACTCAAACACAGACACAAAAAATCATCAATATTCCATTACAAACGCACATGGTAAGTCAAAATATTACTGTTACAGTGTTTGATTCTCATACGTATGCAACAACAATGATACCACTGCAAGTTATATCAACAGTTGGGATACATATTGCCGAAGAAAGAGTTGATTTTCATAAAAGCAATGAGTTTTTTACTACGACACTGACCATCACAAATACAGGTTCCACATCGATTCACTTGACATTTGACAATCCTGTACTTAAAAAAACAAATACGACTTTAACACTTGTACAGAATTCGCATACGCATTCAATTAAACCACAGTATACAAAAGATATTATACTCATAACGCAGAGTCCTTCAAACTTATCTCAAGGTGTATATCCAGCACAGTTTCGATTACGAGTAGAACCAGAATGAAATATATATTCCTCATCTTACCATTAATACTTGCCTTTCAGTTTGCGCCATCGCACATTGAATTACACACTGTTGAAGACCATCCGCAGAAAGTACCCTATATGAGTACGGAATCTGTGAATATTTCAAGTCTTTGTCCATTTCTCGATGTTCAACACGAAAGTGATTCACTCATTCTGACACAAATTGAACCTCTTTCTTACTCATACATAACTTGTAATCTGCAAATTCAGTCTTCTTTGATTGATGTTCTGATTCCAGTAACTGTTCATGCAAGAAATTACACCGAACCCTCTTTTTTCATAACGGGAAAAATGACATGGGATGGTATGCAAAGTATTATACATCTCAACATACAAAACACAAAACCTGTCTCGGCATCATTGAGTATTCAACCATTCAACGACACATTCTTTGTCTATGGAAATGAGGAACGTACAAAAACATATACTACAACTGAATATCTTAAAACAATTCGGTACTGCGTACATCCATGTCAAAATCACACAAATCTTGCGCTCTCAATTACTGAGAGAATACAAAAACCAGAACTTAGAGTGAGTATACAAAATAGAACTGATTCATATATCATACTTGCATTGCAAACTCCTGACTTTCCATTTGTCATTGATATC
>JBLKOV010000066.1:0-4061 GCA_047603085.1 Candidatus Woesearchaeota archaeon | reverse complement strand
TCTTTCCAACCGGAGTATGATGAACGGACGAGTTTGTTATATTGGGAATCAGTTCCTATACATATCATAAGTATAGAAAATCATAGTGGTACATATCAAGTGCAACTTAAAAATAATTTACGTGATAATGTAATTTTGCAAGAATTATTTTTTGATGATTTTCTTGTATGGGATAATGATGTACTCTTATCTTCAAGTCAAGTACAACATATTGTTGTTCAAGGTGGATTTGATGTGTCTGATGAAGTTGACATACGATTAACTTATCGAATTGGTGAGGTTATACATCAATTTGTGGGAGAAAAACCGGTTCGTCTCAGTGAAAGTAGCGGTCCTGTATCCTATGTATCTTTTTCTTCACCAACATCGCAAGGGTATATTATGTTATCTAATATTACGTATACTATTTTTGATACCCAAAATGTTTCATCCTTTGTTGATGTCAATAATAGTGTGATAGGTTGGTGGAGATTTGAGAATCAATTATTTCGAGACGAAAGTCGCTATAATAATCACGGGGTTGGTTCATATACAAGTATAACTGATCAGGGCATTTTAAGTTCTGCTCTGAATATGAGTGATGAGAATGAGCAATATGTACGAATTCCCTTTGATTCAAGTTTTCATCTGTTAAGTCAAGCTCAAGAAATGACTCTTTCGACATGGGTGTATTTGACGCCCAACACAAATAGTTCCATAGCCGAATTTCAGACAATTTTTAGTTCTGGGCCGATATATTCTACTGAAACACCATTTGTATTTGGATATAATTCATCGAGTGAAGAATTGGTTTTGTTTATAGGAAATAATTCTTATGCATTACATGCAAATATTGAGTTAGATGAAGAAGAATGGTATCATCTTGCCGTTACATTTTCACCAGAGGTAATTCGTATTTATGTAAATGGGAATATAGAAGTTTTCGATACAAGCCATGAACAAATTTTACCAACAATTCTGACGAGTTTGTATATCGGTATTGATTCACCAGGTTCACTGAATTTTTTTATAGGTCGTATTGATGATATCTTATTTATTGCGAGAGAACTTCACAGTGTAGAAATATCGCATTTACAAAAAGAACAAGCACCACTTACACGATCTTTTTCATGGCAGTATTCGGGTAACGCATTTGTGCAAGCCTTTGCACAAAATAGTGTAGGTCAAATATACACAACGGGTATGCGCGAGGTGATACAGTGAGAAAAGGACAGACGACTGTTGAAATACTCGTTATACTTGCTATCTTTATTCTCACTATGGCGTTATTTTTATCACTCTTTTTTGATATGTCATTTTTTACAGAATATGCGAGTTTTCAATCAAGTTCATTTTACTGGCAGAATACAGATATTCAAATTTTAGAATATGCGATAATTCCTCCACAATTTTATCTTCGAGTGAAAAATGATTTATCCCAACCAATAATTCTTCAAAATATTACGATAGATGGTTCACTCATCATAGTAGATAATATTAGTTTTTATCCACAAGAAGAAAAAGTATTAAATCTAACTCATGAAATTGATTTTTTTGAAGTATTTATTTCCTTCGGGTATGAAAATCTTCGTGGTGATTCATTTACAATGGTGGGTCAACGACCATTAGAGGTTCGAATATGATACGTGAAGAAAATGTTCTTTTAGATATACCTTCTCCCAAAAAAATAACGCGAACAGTTTCTGTATTTTACAATCCATTAATGAAAGAAAACCGAGATTTAACGGTTGAAATATACAAAGTCTATGTAGCCCAGAAAAAACAACCACAAACTACAATACTCTTACCATTAGAGGGAACTGGTGTACGGGGAATTCGTATTCAAAAAGCATTACCTGATGTATGTGTGAAGTACAATGATATTAGTCCAACAGCTGTTTCATACATACAAAAACATCTCAAACTCAATAAGGTACAGGATAATTTTGAGGTGACGCAATTACCGGCTGATATGTTTTTATTAAAACAGAAAATGTCTGATATTATAGATATTGATCCTTATGGAACACCGAATCCGTTTTTAGATGCTGCAGCCAAACGAATCAAGCACGGAGGTTTACTCTCTGTCACTGCAACAGATACTGCAGCATTATGTGGTTCATCAAAAAACGCAGCGAGAAGAAAATATGGACTTTATTCTCATAAACATATACCTTGGAAACATGAACTTGGTGTTCGAACATTAATAGCTCATGTGCAACGAATTGGGGCGCAATTTGAACGTGCATTAATTCCAGTATTATCTTATGTAAAAGATCATTATTATCGTGTGTTTTTTTTGGCACATTCACAAAAGAAAAAGATTGATAGAGAATTAGATTTGCACCAATATTGTTATTTTACACATTGTGGAAAGTGGGATTTTTCCCAAACCGGGTTTACAGACAAAGTAGTAGTAGGTCCGCTTTATACTGGAAAATTATATGACGCTGATTTTTTTGTCAATTCTGATTTTTTTACTGAAACTGCTTCTTTTCCTTGGAAGAAATGGTTGGATCAGTATGTTGACGAGATGCAAATGCAAATTGTGGGCACGTATGTCATACCGTTGATAGCACAACATGAACAAATATCGCAGATACCATCATACGCTAAGATAATTGATGCAATTCACAAACGTGGATATGAAGCGTCTCGATCAGTGTTTGAAAAGGAAGCAATTCGTTCGACAATACCGTACGAAGAATTATATGAAATACTGGTTTCGGGTTTATAAGTGTAGAAAAGGCACTGCCGTAGAAACGAGTGATTTCTACATCCTCAGGTCAAAACTTCTTAAGAATCTATGACTCGTGCGTCGCAGGGGGACGTCCCTTACGGGTATGCAGCACAGTAGAAATGAGGTATATAAGTTTTGAAGATGTAGTAAACGACGGCAATAGGTCATATATCAATTAGTCGTTTACTAACTAGTTAAAGACAAAAACAATGTTTTTCTTAATAATATACTTGTGTCTTTAACTAATGTAAAAATCACTCAAAAAATTGGCTGAGCCGCAAAAAACATATCTTTATATAGATATGAATTATTCTTTTTGTAAACTCATAATAGTTGAGTTATACATGGATGACGACAATACACGAATTAGTTGAATCTGCACGAAGCAGTCTTGGTCCGACATGTTATGGAATCTGTCAAGCAAAATGTTGTAAGCGCGGAAAATTATTACTTGATTCTTCGCAAGTTCCCATTGTCGCAAAGGGTTCTGAAACTGTTTTAAGACGTGATGGATATTATGAGTTATCTTTGAGCGATAAAGGATGTCCTAATTTGACTTCGGATCATAGATGTGGTATATTTACTCATGAAAAACGACCCTTAATGTGTGCGGAATATCCATTATTTATTCGAGGCAAATATATATTTGTTGCAAGTGCTTGTACGGGATTCGCACGTGGAGAACTCGATGTGTATTTGACGAAAATGAAAGAATTAGGTTTTACTGTAATAGTGCAATAGGGAATTTACCCCATTGCTAAATCGACTTTTTCAATGACTGCATCACTGACACCATCGAGTTTGATGATTTTTTCAGCCATTTGTTCATATTCAACGCCTTCATCAGTTGTCTGAAACATAGCGTATAAGAATAATTGTTTAATCCCAAAAGCAACTGGAACAATTTTGTCTTGTAAATCACCTTTAGCTCCTTCTTCTTTGAGAATAGTTTTTGCTTTTTCTTTGACTTGCTCTAAATCAACATCGGGTGATTCGGGCATAATTTTGAATGTTACTATTGCATTTGCCATTTTAATTAGGACCTGTAAACCCACATACTGGGCAAGTGTACGGTGCAACAATCTCGCGTGCGTTTCTACTTCGAACAATCACTCCTTTTGAACAATTTGGACATTTAAAAGTAACTGCTCCCGCATCATTTGTAATTTCTTTTCCTGATGATAAACATATTGTCATAATACTTCACGTTTTGATGAATTTTATGCTGGTTTATAAATGTATTGTTCGATTCATGCTTCTTGTACATGCTGTGTCGGATAAATCCGAATTTTTTTGGAAAATTTTCTCAGAAAGATTCAAATAAGACAAAAAGACTGTATTT
>JBLKOV010000065.1:0-4082 GCA_047603085.1 Candidatus Woesearchaeota archaeon | reverse complement strand
TTATAATTTTCTGCAAAATCTGCTTCAAACTGTGAAAGAATGTCTTGAGGATAGTCACTTTGCACAAGTTCATTTTCAATTTTTTTACTTTCTGCCATTCTTTGAAAAATATTTTCCATGAAAAAGGTGAGTAGGATTTGTTTTATAAGAGTTTGCACAAAGTATTTAAGAATTAAAGAATCGGTAATACAATATGGGACTATTATTTTCGCGAAATTATGAACGAATTTTTGCACAGACAAAAAGTATTCGACAAGTTCAAGAAATTATACAAAAGTATAAACTTAAAGTAGAAGGGAGTCAAACGACGTATGACGCTGAGCAATTAGTGCAAATTATAACTGATCTGTTAGAAGGAAAAAAACCTCTTGCTCATATTACTCGAACATATAATGTACGAGTTATGGTTGCAAAACATATACAGAAACTTGAACCGTTACGTTCTGAATTACTCCGTTCGCAAAAAGCATTTTGGAATGTATCTCCTGAGAAAAAACAGAATTTTTCTTGGTGGAAAATTCACGTATATACTGAAACAATTGAAGATGTTATTTTATATTATCAACAAATAAAACACATGTTAGATTTCTATCATTGTCCACATAAATTGGCTACGCAGAAGTTTTTTTCATCAATACAAAAATCAGATGCAATGAAAAAACAACGAGGAAAAGGTATTACGATATATCTTCCTTTTGCGCTTATTCAATCCCAAGATTATGTCAAACTTGTGCAAAAATTGCAAAAGATTACTCCTATTATTGAGAAAAAAACATCTATTTTTGGTGATCGAAAAATTTCTGATGTACTCTATTATAGATATGATGTATCCGTTCCATTAGCCAATTTTCCAGGAGGTCTTACACACGAAGAAGCGAGAAAGTATTATCGTATTTCAAAAACTGCATCAGAGCACAATATCCCTCATAATACGGATATATTTCGATAATCTAACAACACTCTATAATTCCATTATCAAGTTCAACAATGGATGTGAATCCTAAGTTTTCCATCATTTGTATTGCATGTTTAGAACGACTTCCTGATCGACAATACACAACATATGTTTTGTCCCTATCAAGTTTTTGTAACTCTTGTTGAAATGTCGTACTATAAAAATCAATGTTTTGTGCGCCATCTAAATGACCCGCTGCAAATTCTGCTGGTGTTCGAATATCTAAAATAGTGTATTCATCAAGTTGCGCAGAAAATTCTGTAAATGTATTTGAGGGGATTGAGGTAATATTCTCTGAATCTGTTACTGTTCCAACCATTGTTAATAAACCTGCACTTAGGATAACTACACCCAGCATTCCTGCTATGTAAAGTAAATATTTAAACATATATGAAAAGTATTATTTTGTCTTTATATACTTTCTGTAATGCAGGCACTGCCATAAAAACGAGTGATTTCTACATCCTCAGGTCAAAACTTCTTAAGAAACTATAACTTGTGTGTCGCAGGGGGATGTCCCTTACGGGGATGCAGCACTATAGGGAAGGAAATTATAAGTTTTGAAGATGTCATAAATCACTCAAAAAATTGGCAGTGCCGTAGTGCAATCAAAAGTTTTTTATATCTTGTACATACAATCACGCTGTGACAAAAACTCGTGATCTAACAAAGGGTTCGATATATACGCATCTAAAAGCAATTGCAATACCTGCAAGTATTGGTTTTTTCTTTCAAACAATGTATAATATTGTTGATACTATTTATGCAGGACTTATTTCAACACAAGCCCAAGCTGCTTTAGCACTTTCGTTTCCCATCTTTTTTCTGATTATTGCGATGGGTTCTGGTATAGGTACGGCAACGTCTGTACTTATTGCAAATGCCTTAGGTGAGAAAAAAAAACCTGGATTGTTTGCAGTCCAATGTTTTTCTTTTGCAATATGTATTTCTTTTATTGTTGCAATCATTGGCTTTTTCTCTGCGCCATCACTCTTTACATTACTTGGAGCAGAATCTGACTATCTTAATTTATCACTCTCATACATGAACATTATTCTTTTTGCAACTCCATTATTCTTACTCAAGATGACAATAAGTCAGAGTTTAACAGCGCAAGGGGACTCGCTTTCGTTTCGAAATATTCTCATACTTGGTTTTTTCTTAAATATCATCCTAAATCCTATATTCATGTTCGGTTTTTGGATAATACCTGCTATGGGTTTGCAGGGTGTTGCACTGTCAACCGTACTCGTTCAAGCACTGGGTGTTATATATCTTGCATATAAGCTAAAAAAAACAGGGTTACTTGCACGAAGAAATCTCGTTGATTATATTCCATTAAAAAAGTATTTTGCAAAAATTTCATATCAAGCATTTCCTGCTTCATTAAATATGATGACAGTCGCAATAGGAATTTTCATTATAACGTATTTTGTGAGTCAATTTGGAGAATCTGCAGTAGCTGCCTATGGTATAGCAACACGAATTGAACAAATATTACTTTTACCTGCAATTGGATTAAATTTTGCTATAATTTCTTTAGTTGGACAAAACAATGGTGCCAAAAAATTTGAGCGTGTAAAGGATTCGTATTATATTGCCCTAAAGTTCGGATTAGCATTAATGACAATTTCAACCATTGTGTTATTTTTCTTTGGAGAGTTACTTTTTCGAATTTTCACACAGGATGAGCAAGTGATTAATATAGGAGTCAACTATTTGCGAATTGCAGCATTTTTGACATGGGCTTACATCATTTTATTTCAAACAGTTTCTTTATTACAAGGATTAAAACGTCCGATGTTCGCGCTATGGATTGGTGTATTTAGACAAATCATTGCTCCAATACTATTATTCTGGTTCTTTGTCTTTGTGTTAGATTTAGGTTTAGATGGAGTTTGGTGGGGCATATTTTTAGTTACATGGATTGCAGCGTTTATAACGCTATTTTATGGCTATAGAGTATTTCATCAAAAGATTTTAAAGAAGGTAGAGTAGTTAAACTCTACTTAGAATCCAGGCATACCGCCTAGTACTCCTACCACAATCAGTGCAAGAGCTGGAAGAAGGAATAAGAGAATAACTCCACAAATAACAATTCCGACAATACCAAAGACCTTTGACTGAGGTTGGTTAATATCCTTGATACTATGTACTATAGCAAGTACATATAATACCATCCAGAATAATCCTAGCGCAACAATTCCAACAAGCCCAACATTTGGATTGATAAGAAGAAGTATTCCGCCTATAACTGAAATGAAAAACGGAAAAAACAGTGAAATCAACGCAAGTATAAAACCTTTCATTTTTGGTGCCATAATATTATTATGAGTATTCTTCTATATAAAGTCTTCTATTACCAATATCGAGTAATTTCGTGAAGCGTTTTTTGCAGATTTTGAATTTCTTGTGAAAAAATCTGTACATCTTCTTCACGAATAGTAGTATCTTTTGCAAAATTTGTTTTAAGCCGTCTCAAAACATATCCTTCTGCTGTTATAGCAAACGCATGAGGTGTAATTGCGCACCGAAGACTTTTCTTTTTCTGTGCGAGTCCAAGAAACTCTTCTTGTACTTTTGGCGTGAGCGATGACATAATTGAAACTTCGTTTTCACTACTTGTATCTTTGTACGATATCAAAAATTTTTTATTAAATTCAAATGATTCTGTTGTGAGCTTTCTGACTGAAAAACCAGGTATTTTATGTTGGAGAAATTTTTTTTCAATCAGAGAAAATCGTACAGGTATTTTTTTGGGAAAGTGAAGTATGAAAAAATGATTTTGATAGTAATCAGTACGTCTGTTTTTTCCAGTTCCACGTCTTATACCGTAATGAAATATACCAGTAACAAAGTCAATTTTTTTCTCGTTAATTGTTTCTTGACCCCAAAATACTTCTGTGATACGCTGACCAGTATCGCCCAAAGAAAACAATTCCGGAAATTCGGTTGCATACATTTGCCAGTATTGATATTGTGTTTTAGGAAGGTAAATATACTTTTTTTTCATTGCAATATGAAGCTTTAGGATATTTTTCGAAAATTTTATTGAATATGCGAATAGTAATATGTATACAAAAAAAACAAAAAAGAGTGGATATATGATAATTTCCATTGCAAATCC
>JBLKOV010000064.1:0-4149 GCA_047603085.1 Candidatus Woesearchaeota archaeon | reverse complement strand
TATCGAATATTGTCTTGCGAGATTACGTACATTACATGAGTGAGTTACACACGCGTTTACTTCGTCAAGCAGTAAGGATTGTGCTTTGCTTTTGATACTATCATTTTGAAATACAAAATATGCGTGTGAGAGGCCTTTTGCAAGCTCTGGAGATGAATCTAGATTCGATGATGCACTTATGAAGTTATATGCATGTTCTTTGTATGAACTATCTGATGTGAAAATATATAACTGAGTCATCGCGTATATCATCATACCTTGACCTTGATTATCGTTACAAACATAGTCCCCATTAGTTCGATAACGACAATCAGACGGTTCTCCTTGTCCAAATAATATGGCTTCATCTAGATAAGTTTGATTTTGCGTCTGTAAAAATATATGTAGCAACGAGGTAATTATTGTTCCTTGTTTAAAAGAAGCCAGCTCTGAATCTCTCGTAAAACAATCATAACTGTTAATTTGTGGATCACATCGAGAATCTTGGTTGGACCAATTAACAAAATATAACATTTGCAATATTTCACGATACGTTTCATTTTTTGTTACACTGTATAAATTTGCAAAACGTTTCATGTTCTGCATATGTCGTATCTCTGTTAGATCTGGTTTCACATAGGAATATTCATCAAACGATAAAAAATCTTGCGTATCATTCTTCGCAAACGATAGAAAACCTTCAAAAAAATCCTCATCTCTCTCATTCACAATTATATAATATGACGTATTTTGAGGAAATCGTATAGAAGAATCTCCCGTATCTTGAAAATAAAAACGATACATCCCTTGCACTTGAACGTGATTTGCAGGTATTGTATATACACCATTCAGTCCAGAAACAGTATACCATGAAGGATTATGCGGTGTCGAATACCTTAACTCAAAATTACTCGTATCACCTAATCCTATAATCTGAATTGATTCATTGACATTTGTAATATTCTCAGTGCCAGCAAAATATATGGGTGAAGCTAATGTAATTGAAAAAGTACAGATAAATACTAACATGAAAATTACTTTATACAACACTATCACCTATTTTTTTTGCAGGCGTTCCTCTATGCCTTGAATATAGATTTCAGCCATTTTAAACTTTCCTTCCCGTAATTTCGTATTTGCTAAATGAAAGTCCATTTGTAAGTCTTCTTTGAGAGCTTCATCTTGAATTTTGGAAAGTTGTACTTGTAATTCTGCAAGTTTATTAGTGTATTTTTCATACAATAGTAAACTTTCTGCAGGTAATTTATGAGGATTATGAAGTGGTGGTCGAAATTGAACAAACCATGGTTTTCCTTTATTATATTTTGGATTCTGAACGAGCGCAACACCAATACCTTGTCGCGTAATCCGTTTTGCAAATTCAGGATTATATTTTTTTGCTATTTTTTGAATATCAGATAAATTTTTCGTATTAAGCTGTACCTCAGTTAAAACATTACCACCAATGGCTTCTTTAAAGTCTGAGCTCACTTGAGATGCCATAACAAGTCCTATACCCCATTTTCTGAATTCCCGAGCTGCTTTTGTTAAAGCTGCGTATCCCTGTCCTGATGCATTCTTATCTAATAATCTATGAACTTCATCAAAAATGACTACGAGTTTAAGGTCAGGACTTTCTTCCCATTTTACTTCAAACATCTTGTCTATAATTTTTTTGACTGCTTCATCATACTCCTTTACTGATAACTGTGCTAAATTAAATATCGTTGCTTCACCAGGATTCATATACTCTTTAAAGTGTAAATCAAAATCAGCATTTTTCGGAGTAAATATGAGACCCCTATAACTTCGAACATCATCCTCAGGATGTAGATGAAATTGCGGATAATATGACAAAATATTGGGATCTTTTAAAGAACTTAGTAAACCGGTCCATTGAGCTGTTGGATCAAAAATAACTGCTGGGATCTTATTATTCAAAGCTTCCTCAACAATAATACTTGCAGTAACGGATTTACCACTCCCAGTGCTTCCTGCTACTAACGCATGAGTTGTTAGATCACTTGCATGAAAAAATGCAGGTCGTTTTGTATCAGCTATTTGACCTACTTCAAATGTCGTCTCACCATGATCTTTTGAAGGTAATAATGAAAAGTTTGGTAAGACATATCGCCTTTTATCCCGTTGCCTTCTCCGTATGATCAAAAATAATTTGAAAAGTAGTACTGATAAAAATAAAAATAATACGAGACCGAGTAATATTCTGATATACATATTATCAAAAAATCTTTGAGAAAACGAAATAGTTTCACGTACTTCAAATTCCTGATTTTGATACATTACTCTTGCTATAATCGTTATTTCATCTAAACTATCATTTTGTTTATAATCTGTTAACGTAAATTGATGTATTTGATCAAATACACGAGTCTGTAAGTTTTCATGTCTTGACAATACTATGTTTTCAGATTCTGATTGCTCAATTGAAAATTCAATTATAGCATTTGATAATACATATGGAAATTGTATGTAGGAGCGAAAACGAATTTCTTGATCCGGAAAAAATCTTGAACCTAGGGGTTGAATTTGAACATTTGCAAATCTTGCCGACGAATCTAAGACAGTAATAGTATAAAATACACTTTTGGTTTCATTCGAATTTTCTATTTTTATCTCGCCAGTGTATTCTGACTCAGTTGGTGTGCGAAATAGAATATCGACAAATGCCGCACTTTGATTTTGAATAGTAATTGTTTGTTGGATAATTTCTGCAATCTCTGAATCTGTTGAGCGTATGACATAAAAATCATCTTCTAATTTATATGACGTAATATGCAATCTCTGTACAAATTCTTCATTTTGTGAGAGAAATATTGTTGCTGTTTCTAAACGAGCATTAAATGTTGTATTTAAGCAATCTATAGGACAATTTTGCGGATTTTCACCAATCGAGCAAATGCCATCGCCACACACTATTTCTTGTCTCTCTCCATCAGAATTAATAAAAAAAGCATTTGCAAATACGACTGAACTCGATACTAAAAAACACAAGAAAAAGATTCGGATTAATTTCATTTCTCTATCTCCTCCAAAGCTTTTTGAATAATGTGTTTTGGAATATTCTGCGATTCTAAATGTTTTTGGAGTTTGGTCAGCGAATAACCCTGTTTTTGATATTTTTCAATATACGCCTTTATTTTTTGAACTTGTTTATCGTTGGAAGCACTGTTTTTCTCACTACTAGGTTGGGCAGCTTGAGATTGTTGTGATTTATAATTTTCAACAGCCTTTTTATACTGAGATTCTTTTGCTAATGATTGTTCTAAATCTTCCACATAAATTTGCACCATACGGAATTTACCCTCTTTTAATTTATTATTCGCAAGATTGTAATCCATCATATAATCATCCACGTTTATGCCTGCTTTTTTGAAATACTCTATTACTGCAAAAATCTCGTTTAACTTACGTGTAAAACTATCATATTTCGCTAAATCTTCTTCAGGTAATTTATGCGGATTATGGAATGGAGGTCTAAATTCAATAAACCATGGTTGACCTTTATTATACTTAGGATTCTGAACAAGTCCTACACCTACACCTTGTCGAGTTATTCGATCAGAATATTCAGCACCGTATTTTTCTTCAATTTTTTTGATATCTTCAATATTTTTCGTGTTTAGTTGTACTTCTGTGAGAACATTGCCACCGATTGCTTCTTTGAAGTCTGAGCTTACTTGTGACGACATAATCAGACCTATTCCCCATTTTCTAAACTCTCGTGCAGCCTTAATTAAAGCTTCATATCCAACACCTTCAGCTGCAGGATCAAGTAATCTATGTACTTCGTCAAATACAACAAGTAATTGAAGATCCGGACTTTCTTCCCATTTTTTTTCAATAATCGTATCAATGATGTTTTTCACTGCTTTGTCGTATTCTTTTACAGATAGATTTGACAAATTAAATACTGTTGTTTCGCCCGGATTGGTATACTTTTCAAATTCTACATCAAAATTTTCGTTTGTCGGAGTGTATATTAATCCCTTATAACTTTTTGCGTCTTCTTCTCGTAATGAGAATGTTGCATACTTCTTGAAAATATTTTTATCTTGTAATTGATGCAAAAATCCTGTCCATTGAGCAGTAGGATCAAATATAACTGCTGGTATTTTTTTCTCCAGGGCTTCTTCTACAATGATACTTGCA
>JBLKOV010000063.1:0-4289 GCA_047603085.1 Candidatus Woesearchaeota archaeon | reverse complement strand
ACCCATGGAAATGCTATAACAATGGGGGGATCAAGAAATTGAACAGGTGACTGAAAATCCGACTATTACACAATCTGATACTCGGGAAAGCGTGTTTGATGATGAGACTGAAAGAATAATCGAATTCATTGAACAAGAAATTGATCGCGATTCAGAGTTTGGTGACTTTTTAGAAGAAGAAGCAGGTAAAATTGAGGAAGAAATTATCGATCGGGAAGGTGGTGGAGGTTCAGGTTCTGGTGGTGGATTTTGGAATTGGATTCGATGCATTTTCGGTTGTGGAGATGATAGTGATGATGATAAACAAGAGGAAACATCTGAAACTTAGATGTTTTTTTATCTGAGTTACTTTTTTTTTCTATGGTGAAAGCCACGAATTATTCAATTTTTAGGGCTTTTTTTTAAAACCCCATAATAAGAGTAGTTATTGGGGTGCTTTTAATAGCAGGTTCGATACTTATAGTGTTACCAACAAAAGTAGAACACCTTTTTATTTTATTGTGGAGTTGTTATATATTATCAATATTATTAGGTGTTTTTTTATTGTTTGACTATAAAAAAGGATATTTTTTTACTTTTATAATAATAATTTCAAGTACTATAGATTGGGCAATAGATTCACTCTATTTTGGCCCTCGAAGTCAACTGATGTGGGAGCATCAATCTCTAATTCCTTTTTTAATCTCATATTCTCAACATTTTATACTTGTGATAATTCCATTCATTTACTTTTTTCTCAATATAAAACATTTTAAGAAATATGTACTTAAGGATTTTATACATATATTTTCATTTTGCCTTATATTCGCTTTATCTATAGTTTTACTACCTTTTTATTTTTCAAATCCGTATTATAATATCAATTATGTTTTTGAAAATTGGAATGGGGATGATCAAACATTGTTGGGTAATTTTCAATTAATGATTTTTTATTTAACTAGAGCTTTAATTTCTCTTGTTATTATATACGTGTTATTTAGATTTAAGTTTCAAAAATAACTACCGAAAAGTAACACTTATAAATAAAAACTTATA
This sequence comes from Candidatus Woesearchaeota archaeon, assembly GCA_047603085.1. Lineage (GTDB taxonomy): Archaea > Nanobdellota > Nanobdellia > Woesearchaeales > DATGWN01 > CAZUXP01. Next base: position 3,254 of record JBLKOV010000063.1, on the reverse strand, counting down.
CTGCATTTCACTATGCGTTATAAGTCAGCATTATTAGGAAGTGTACTAGGAATATCTCATATGTTGATGACACCGAATTCTGATATTTTTAATGCACAAATTTTCAATTTTGAAAATATGGATGTGTATGAAGTTAAAAAAGTTCAACCGGACGCTTTAGATATAGATTTTTATGAAAAATATAATCTTGAGCGATTAATAAACAGAAGTCCAAGACTAATAGATAAAGTTTCAAAAGATGAATTTTCTGGAATAATTAATTCACTTGTTCCTTTTATTGAAGAGCGTGCAATGCTAAAAAATGACGAAATAGTTGTTCCACTTAAGCAAAGAACTATTGTTGTGGATGGTTTTGAATATGATATTGGTGGTGGGTTTTATAGAGTTGAAGATTTATTTTCAGATTTAGTGCATACGCTCTCAGAAAGGCGACTTTATTCAAGAAATTTTCACAATTCCCCAACCATAGAAAAACACGCGAATCAAATTAGAGAAATATATCAAATCCCTGATTCTGTTGATACTATTGAAGATTTAGTACGAGTAGTAACTGGAGTTAACACCTTTGTTAACACTATGATTGATTTTAGGCATGATTATCCGAGGAGTCATCATCGTCAACCTCCTAAGTTTTTTACAACACATATTAGTAGGGGGAGAGGTGGCTTAAGCTTCAATTGCTCGTATGATTTTTTAATGACTGAAGGAAATCCTGGTGGTGATTGCACTGATTTTTCACATGTGACTTATGCGCTTCTTAAAGAATTGGGTATTCCTTCCATGTTAGTTATGGGGAAAAATTCGCGAGGAATTCTACATATGATGGTTGGGGTGGGTGTTGAGAGAGATTTTGATATTTTGAAATTATTTCATCACGTTAATTCGTCCAGTAATTATAGGTTTTCTCAATCTTCAAATATTTATGTTCAGTATTTTAATACAAGAAGAAATACATTTTTAGTTATTGAGCCGCAAAGGGATCCTCGCGAATTTTTCCCTTTAAAAAATTAGTAAACCAAGGGTGATGTATTGATGTGTGGTTTAGTATAAAGTCAATCATTATTTTTTTTTTGCATCTTTTAATGTCAGTTATCGATCCGAATCGAGAGTCAACTGATGTATAATCCGTAACAGCAAACCCTTTATCTGCATCCGAAGGTCGAAAAGGGAGGATATGAATCAGATCAAATTGTGTTTTATTAATAAAAGATATGAGTTTTTTGAGGGGTTTATTGTTCGCAGTTTCATACTGAATACTATCAGGATATGCTATAAGACCAACATCCGTCAGAGTCACCACTTTTTTCATACTAGTGTTATACTCCATTACTTTTATAAAAGTCTTGTTTTTTTACTCGTATATGAAAGAAGTTATTATTTTAGGGGCAGGTATTGCAGGTCTCACTGCAGCAATATATACTGCAAGAGCAAATCTATCGCCGTTAGTCATTGCAGGTCCACAAGATGGTGGCCAACTCACGCTTACAACAGAAGTTGATAATTTTCCAGGCTTCTCACAAGGTATTATGGGACCAGAACTTGTGTTAGAAAGTAAAAAACAAGCACAACGTTTTGGCGCAGAATTTGTTGAAGGGTGGGTCACAAAAGTTGAGAAAAAAAACGACGGAACATTTACAATACACATGCATGACAAATCTATTCACGAGTCAAAATCTATAATTGTTGCAACAGGTGCGTCAGCACGATGGTTAAATATTCCTTCGGAAGAGGCATATAAAGGCAGAGGTGTGACAACATGTGCAACTTGTGATGGATTTTTTTACAAAGACAAAGAAGTTGTAGTAGTGGGTGGTGGCGACTCAGCTATGGAGGAAGCAACATTCTTAACAAAATTTGCAACAAAAGTAACTGTGCTTCATAGACGAGATGAATTACGTGCATCAAAAATTATGCAAGATCGGTTCTTTGCAAATCCAAAGACCGACATAATTTGGAATGTTGTAATTGATGAAGTATTAGGTGACGGTCAAAAAGTGACTGGTGTGAAATTAAAAAACACACAATCTGGCGAGGTAACTGAGTTTAAAACTGATGGTGTTTTCCTAGCAGTAGGTCATATCCCAAATACGCAGATGGTGAAAGAACTCATTTCAGTAGATGATCATGGATATATTAAGGCAGATAAATTCATGCATACTTCGGTTTCAGGTGTTTTTGCAGCTGGAGACGTACAAGATACTCGATTCAGGCAAGCAATCACTGCAGCAGGTTCAGGCTGTATGGCTGCGATGGAAGTAGAAAAATATTTGGAAGGGTTGGAATAAAAATCCAAAAGTTTATATGAAATAGATTGTTTTTGCTCTGTATGAGTTCGCAATTTGTTTCACTCAGTGGTATTTCATCAGAATTTGAACTTGAAAAAATTCGTTCAATTTGTGATGAAGAAGGAATTTCATTTCCAGTCGTCATTGGTTTTCAAGTCTCACACTCCAGTATTAACAGAGGAACGCAAAATGATCGGCAGCCCTTATTTAGTGATTTAGGAACGCTTGATGCTTTGACTCGAAAATTAGGGTTTCAAAGTGCCATTCATTATTATACAAAAAACATTCCTAATTTGGTAGATGACTTAGAGTGTATTGAGGGAGTTGGTGTCGATTGCTCCCAAGCTTTGTTTCAATTTAATACATTACCACCACTTCCAGTGTTTTTAGCGCAAACTCAAAGAAAAGGTTTTTCTATTTTATACAAGGTCGCAGTAGCAAATACGGATAATGAGGCGGGAGGGTATGCTGTTTGGATGGAGGATGCAGGAACTATTGATGCGAGGTCAAAAAATGTGCAACCCCTTTTAGATCAAGTTAAGTGTGCGGCACCATTTATATCGTATGCAATGTTTGACCCAAGTCACGGTACTGACTTTGCACTTGATTTACAACCTGATAATTTAGCAATTTTATTTGGCGAAGGAGTTATGCGAAATCATCCAAAACTAGGGCTTGTGTATGCTGGAGGTGTCAAACCAAATACTGCGGGACAAATTTGTCAATTATTACAACATTATTTTCCAAGTCGTGCAAGCATTGACATAGAAACTGGAATTCATACTGGGAGCAGACGGGATTTTGATAAAATCCGAGAATATTTGGTAAACTGTCGCGGGTTGTTTGAGTAAAAGTTGTCTGTTTTTTCAAATGATTTGGTGTGCCTGGTTTACGGCTGTGGGACAAAAGTCATTGTCCCACCCAAAATAAATTATGCCAAGTAAATATGGTGTGATACGCTGAATTGAC
>JBLKOV010000062.1:0-4317 GCA_047603085.1 Candidatus Woesearchaeota archaeon | reverse complement strand
GAGCATATTGAAGATGTTTTAATGGATGCGTTAGAAAAATATGCAACACATCTTCATCCAGGAACAAAATCATTATTTTCAAAAGATAATTTTTCTGATAGAAAGAAACGATTAGATACGCTAAAGCAATTTTTTGAAACTGAAGTCTATGGTCAAGCTGGAGCAAGGGCTATGCAACAAAAAGGTGGTACTGGATTACATCAGATAGATGAGTTGGTTGAAGGTTTAATTCGACAAAAGAAAACTGGATATGAATTAATACGACTTGTTGATGATTTAAAATCAGCTAGTACTCAGGGTGTTTTGGCAAATTATGCAAATAAAGCGGGTGCGAATTATCTGGCAAAATTTGGAGCTCATGAACGAACTGGCTACCTTTCATCTAAACTAGGAGGAAAATATCAAATAGACACATCAAATTCTGAGAAATTTACATTAGCTGATCCAAGAACACACTTTGAATTATATGAGCATTTAATTGATCCACAGAAAAATCCATTAGAAGAAGAAAAACTTCCGAATTACGGTATTAAATACAAACCCCAAAAAGACTAAATATTAGTCAACCGCTGCTTTTCTAAATCAGCCTGAATAGCAGCATTATACAAATTTAGCTGTTTTTCTTGGTGTTCAGCAACTTTTTTGTCAAATGTTCCATTTTTTTCTATTTTTACTCGATCATCACCAAAGTATTGATTATTCGCTATTCTTCCTATACCTAATTCTGCAAATCGCGTAGTCCATTTATATAATTTTTCTGATGCGCGATTCGGTGGCATAAAGCCATTCGGTGCTGGTTGCGTATAGACAAAAAATGCATTTTCAAATCGATATGAGGCAAATATTCCTTGTCTTGGTCGAAAATACTGTACGAGTTTATGCTGATCAGCAATGACTTTTTCTGGTTCACTCAATATATGAATGTATTTTTGTTCATCGCCATAATGCGCGAGACTCTTATGTGGTTTTGACCATCTGAAAAAATGTTCACTGTCTTGATAAAATATTGGTGCAACATCTTCGTATATGTCTTGTAACTCTTGATGTGTCTGGACAAAATCTGCTCGCGATATTGGCGAGGCAATAACCCAGATAGCATTGTGTGCAGATGATGCAACTTTTGAAGGATGCTGTGACACATCTTGTACATCTACTGGTCCAAGAGTTTGTCTGTGAAAACTCCTGATTACTTCATCTAATTTGTCTGTTATCGTTGACATGGTTATACGCCGGTAGTTCTTTCATAAACTCTTGTATTTGTGTATTCGGCGGAACTAAAAATCGTGCACCACCAAAAAAATGTGTGCCAATAATTTCTCCTTTTCCTATTTCCACAATATATCTGTCTTGAGGTTTTTTGTCAAGTATGGGATAGTCAAATGTGCAAATAGTTCCAATTTTAGGATTCACATATTGTACATTTCGACCCATTTCAAGTACATGTATTTCAAGTTGATTACAGTGATTTGTCGTAAATGCTTCCTCAAGTAAAACTGGCGTCACAGTCTGATATTTTTTTTGAAGTTTGTCAAAACTATCTGCAAAATCATCCGTTGATAATACCTCTGGTAAAACCCATACGAGTCCGTTATCAGTTTCCAACGCATCATATGATCTATTATGTACGCGTCTTTTTTCAAAAGGCTCTTTTATTGCACTCTGCATTGTATGCATGGCATATTCTAACTGTCTTTTTGTATCCATGCAATCCTTGACATTCCATCTATTTATAAATGTTTTTCTTTTTCTTATTATTGGGTGACGACAAAAGAGGTGTTATTTCCAAGAGCGTAGAATCTGTTAAAAATCCTTCTCGTTTGATGTCTTCAACTGCATAAAACTCGTGTTTATCTATAATATGGAATTGTTCTAATGCTTCACTAAATTGTGTGAGTTCAAAGAGATCTTTGAGTATAATTTCACATAAAAAATCATAATCATTTGATAAACTACAAACAGAATTCACTCGCTGATGTTTTTTCAAGAATTCTTTTACCGCTTTTTTCTGAGTTGGATTTACTTTTAAAATCATATGAATTTTCAAACTGTAGCCTAATTCCGCAAAATTAAGAATAGACGTATGTCTTTGAATAATCGTACCTTCGTATTTTTTGAGACGATCGTGCAAGGTGCTAATTGGTACACTTATTCTTCGAGATGTCGTTGTCAAGTTTTCTCGGGCATTGTTTCGAAACTGACTTAAAATAAGTAATTCTTTTTGGTTCATTCTGTATTCCTCCCCCCTTTGTACATTGTATTTGTGTCAGTTATAATAGACATTCTTTCTGAATAAAATCTCTTTGTTTCAGAAATATCCTGAAGCATTTATAAAAAAACTACTTTTTTTTGAAAAATCTGAATCATTTGTGAAAAAATTTTATAAATATCGTTCAATTCCTCTATTTATGTCGTCAATCAAACATCATATTCTTGAATTATTTCGAGATACGACTCAACCAACACTCTCAACCAGTCAAATTGTTGATAAACTCTATCCGTCTTTGCGTCAATCAGCAGATGCAATCTTATCGTATCAGGAAATAACTCCTGCAAAACGAAAAGAGCTGATGGCTGAAAAAGCACGATATCATCGGAAAGTACTTTATCATTTACAAACACTTGTTGAAGAGGATATTCTTGTTGTTGACACCATAAAAGGGAAGGGTGAAAAGGTTTTTCGTTTGTTAATTCAACCAGGAGAATCAATCACCATTGGATCAAAAGTAGAACGAATTCGATTTATGGCACAGCATACACCCCTTACTCCCTTAGAAAAATATGAAGCATCTTCAATTTTATATCGATATGAACCCCATGTGTGGACTGAACGATATAATGCATTACTTTTAGAGGCAGGGTTATATGAAACAACTGAATCATTAGCACAAGCGGTTTATGATGCTTTTCACATTGTCAATGATGTTGTGGGATTAAATGATTTTGAGACATTTATTCATCGAGTTGGTGTGATTACAGCGAGTGAGTTTTTTGAAGAAATTTCACGATATGCCACAGATTATCACAAACAAATTTGTTTAATCTTTGATATAACCAACATCTTGGCTGATGATGTTATTCAAAAATTTTTATTTATTCTCACAAAAAGTACCTTAGATAATGTGAGTGTTATCTTTGATGTTACGCCAAAAGAAGTATTGTTGCATAAAGATTTTTTTTTTCAGATAGGTTCTTTGTTCGCAACACAGCATTTAAAATTGAATGTAAAAAATGATGATATGCATTCTGCACCATATATTATTGGCCGTGCTGGACCATATACGATTTCACCAAAAAAATGGCAGACGTATCTACGCGAATCATATGCAAAAAAAATGGGTGTGGTTTTTTCTCAAACGACAGTTGTTGTTGATATTCAAAAGTTTTTCACACAGTATTCGCATGCAAAAGATTTTGAATTATTACTCAAAGATGTGTGTAAATCTTTATTTATAGGAGTATTAGAGCAACAAAAAGCGCAACAATCTCCTCAAAATGTATCGTTTCAAAAGCGGCTTCCCGTCTCGTGCATGTACAGTCATAGTACGATACGTTTTTTACATTACATGCAACCTAAAGATTCGCAATTTTCTGAAATTTATACATTATTACAAAACATGCAAGAACATATTCGACAATTTGCATCAATGCAGGAACGATTATATGAGTCTTGTGGTATGCCTATTACCTTTGATATTCAACTCTCTCAAGCATATCGCAAATTCTCTGCAGATTTGACACTGTATGACATTCATGATAGATTTAGTATTACTTCTCAAATGGAAATATTTGGTGAGAAATTCAAAGAATATTACACGCATCATGAAAAAATGAAGGATATCTTTGGAGGTGGTGTTGAAATTCGTCTAATTCGGGAAGGTAAAATTTCAGAGCATGAAAGTATTGGGGAAATATTGAGCATACTTACGGCTTATTCTTATCCTTTACTTTGTTACCAATATAAAACAACTGGTGGTGACCACGCACCATTGGAGGATTTTTTTCAAAAATGATTCACACAATTAGCGCACAATCAGCACTACAAGCATGGAAAGATTCGTTGCAATACGTTAAAAAACACGGAGATGTATTTGAAGATCGAGAAAAAAAGACCTGTATAGAATGTCAGAATCTAACGATATTTGTCGAAGATGGAAAAAAAATTGATGAACCTGTTCGTGTGTTATCCCGTAATGATGAATGGTTATACCCAGATTTATATGATGTATCTCAAATTATGCTTCCGCATTTTCAAAATGTATTGTATCAGTTTAGTTATGGAAAACGATTATTTTCGTATCGTGATGTTGTGAATCAAAT
>JBLKOV010000061.1:0-4375 GCA_047603085.1 Candidatus Woesearchaeota archaeon | reverse complement strand
GATATGTATGATTTTTTGTAATTTTCCATTCGTCGTAGCGATAAACTGTAAGAGTTTTTCAAATCCTGTCGAATGAGTGTACTGTAAGACATCTTTTATTTCTTTAAGCAAGTATACTTGCACAATATCTTTTAATATTTTTTTTTTCTTTTCATAATCTGGTTCTTTTACAACATCGGGATATCCACCAAAGCGCAAAAATTCATCAAATTCTTCATATAATTGACTGAGTTCTGAAAAACTCCGAGGTTTATGCAATAATACCTGTTTTTGTGGTGAACGATATGCGATGAATTCAGAAAATGACAAGGGGTGCATTTGCACTAATGACACTCTACCAACAAGACATTGCAACGACTGAACTGCAATTTCTGGTTTAGATGAACCCGAAATATAGATTTTCACATTCGTCGTATCATGAATGAATTTGAGAATTTTTCCACCGTCTTTGACATACTGAAATTCATCAAGAAAAATGTACTCATTTGGAGTAATATACTGCTCAATAAATGTCTGAACATGGTTTTCAAAAAGATCTTTTATACGAGTATCATCAAAGGTAATATACGTCGCTCTATCTTTCACTTTCGCATACACATAGTGCAATGCAGTTGATTTTCCAATTTGACGAGCTCCAGTTACAACTGTTATTTTTGTATTATGCAACTCCTCTTCAAGTATTTTGAATACATCTCGTTGTATCATACTACATGAAAAGAGTGTTTTATTTATAAAGTTTATGAGAAAACCTAGAAATTTCATAAATACTTTATGAAAAAACCTAGTTTTTTTGCCAGCGATACGTTTTTACGTCAATTTTCCCGTGTACCACTTTTACTCCTTCAGAAGTAAGCAATCGAACTTTTTCTGCTTGACCCTTCACATAACCCCCCACTGAACCATTTGATAAAATAACTCGATGACACGGTACATGTATGAGATGTGGGTTCTGTTTTAGTGCTGTCCCAATTGCACGATACGCACGAGTGCCTAAGATATGTCCAATGTCTTTGTATGTCAGAATTTTACCAGATGGAATACAACGAACTACATCATATACTGATTGGTGAAAGGGTGTCATGATAACTGAAAACAGGGATAATCGTTGACTTTGGGATCTATTCCCCTCCTATACAAAGATGATTTCCCATGCGCAATGAGATACCGACCGAGCATTAATGATTCTTCAGCAAGTCGCGGTTGTCGTAATTTATGTTTTTCTTTAATTTCTATATCTTGGATTAAAACTGACTGACCGATTTGTGTAAAAAACGACATCATATCCGGACCAAATACCATGAATGGATTATGATATGCAGGGTTTAATTCTGACTGATCACCAAAATGTTTAACAAGACCAAAATATGCAGCAACTTCGTGTTGATCAAAACGCCGTCCAGGTTTTGAAAATGAATCATCAAATTGCTTATACATTGGTGGCTCTTTTGGAAAATCAGTTTTCAGACTAAGTGCAACTTTGAGATTATCAGTTGTTGGAACTCGCAGAAATTTTGCGTGATATCGACGCTGTTTTTCTTCTTCGGACGGAACGGTAACATGAACAATTCCTCCAGTTTCTGACACATATGGATGGTCTACATATGATCGCTCAACAACTATGGGTGATTGTGATTGTGCGTATGCATAGAGTTTCAGTCCTTTTGCAAGTGAGATAAAGGGAACAAGTTTGACTTCAGGGTCTCTGTGTTTCCACCCAACTGGTTTGAATGAATAGCCAATTGTGTTTGCAAAAGCATGTGGATGAGCGGCTAGTCTATTTGGGATATCTGATACTAAGTCATGCAATTTTTGTTTTCCAACTGATTTTACGAATTCTGGTTGATGTATAGGAATATATAATCCTTCACGATATGCATGGCGTGAACCATATGCTCCATCGTGTTTTTTGGGAAAATCGGATGCTGGCAGAATGAGTGTTTCACTTGGACGAGATGTTGCAATATCATTAATGATCGTATCAAGACGTGATTCTTTAAGTACTCCATTCTTTTTTTGGGCAACACTTGGTCGTTGAAAAAATGTTTTTTTCATACCACTAAGGAGTAAAGAAGTATTTATATAGTTATTGTGATTTGATCTTAATAGAAGTATTTATAATAATATTGAGTTCTGTTTGTATCTTATTCATGTGATCCCGTAATTCAACTCGAATTTTAGACTCCACATCTATTGATTCACGTAGCTCTTGAGTAAATTTTGCTCGCCCAAATACGGTATGTTTTTTCGTTTTCGTAAACTTCTCCAGATTTTTATGTAAATTTTGACCTTTAGTTTGAAAATAGTCTTTAAAAGCTGTAACCATTGATTTTTGAATTTCCTCTGGATTTGAACCCTCTATGAAACGAATTCTTTGCGCAAGCTCAGGAATATCAAACTTATTCTCAATCCAAGTTGCAAAATAGTTGTGTGTTCTCCCATAGTTACTCTCACTATCAGTTCTTCCAAAATTATGTTCCACATACTTTACAAATTTATCTTTATCTAGAACAAAGTGATACAATTCTAAAAGTGAAGAAATTTTCTGAGGATTATTATCACCTCCATGCATTTTTGCATAAAATTGGTCCTCATCTAATGTACGCGTAAATTCTGCCACTTTCTGTTGAAACTCTTTTTCATGTTTTTCTTTTTCTTTTTTTGTCGCTCGATAATTTTTCACAAGTTTGTTGAATTTTCTGATTGAAACTTCAACATCTATTTTTTCAATATCAGTTCCAATATTTTTATCTTTTGCGAGAGCTTGAAGCTTTTTGACATTCTCAACATTTATTTTTTGTATCTCTTGCTCCATGTGTTTTATTTTTTCTTCAAAGACCTCATCATTTTTTTGTGATTTTTCAATTTCAATATTTATTTGGTCTAGTTGTTTATCAAATTGAATTAGGTGCTTACTGAGAGCTTCAAAATCATTATGTTTAATATCTTCTTCAATTTTTGTTTCTTCTTCTTCCACTTCGAACAAGTGACTCATATCTTCGGTGACTACATCTATTACATCATTTTCTGTTGAATTCTTTGAAATATTCGGGTCGGTTGATGCAGCTGGAAGAGCCAACATTTGATTTTCAGTTTCCAAATATTTTTTATAAACTATTCTCTCAGATGGAGTGATCTTCGGTTTTTGCAAAAATTTTACAATTTCCTCTTTTGAGCGTTCTAACTTGTGCACTTCTCCTTGAGTTAAAGCCAATGGTTTACCATCTTCTGATTCGACAATCACATCTTTTCTACCTGGAAGCAGCTTTTGAATTACATCTAATCCTATTTTTGATGAATCATACTTTGCAACTATTTTAACTTCTTCAGGTATAATATCTTCTGATTCTTCTTTTTTATTATAAGATGGCATGTTTAATAATTCAGTTATTATTTTTTGTAATTCATCTGATTGCTCATTTGTGAAACTAAAATTACTCATAGAATCATGAATTCGTTGAATAAGTACATCTTTTTCTTTTTGATACTCCCCATAATTTTGTTTCTGTAACAAACTCTTAACTATACCAAATTGAACACAAATATTATCAAATTCTTTATCAGAATCAGTATCTTCCTCTACGGGTTCAACTTTTTCAGGCTGAGGTCTATCCCCTCCATTCTCATCTGAATCTTCAGTATCAGATGAACCACCCTGAGAACTACTATTCTGTATTTTAGCAATTAATTCGTGAATTTTTTCCCTTAGTATTTGCCCCAGATGAATTAATTTTGCTAAAGGTCCATTAAGTTCTTTTCGATGGAGAATTCGCGTCAATGTTTGTAATGTACTTTGGATTTCTGACATAATTTCTGAGTGTAATGTTTGAAATGCATCAGGTTCTTTCTGTTTGGATAAACTGGCATACTTGTTTATAATACTATATAATTTTTGAGTTATTGCTTTACACACACACCATACTTCAAAAGTTTTATCTTTTTGCGTGTTCAAGTCTTTATTCAGCTCCTGTAATTCTTTGAGAAATTCTTTTTTCTGATTAATTTTAAAAGTTCTTATTTTTTCAACAAACTCCGTTTCTTTTTTTACATGATTTTTCAACAAATGAAAATGTGTACGAGTAAATGTCCCCGCGTGATCTAATCGTTCTATTTTTTGTAACAACTCACGAAGTTCTTTTTGAAATTGAGTACATAATTGAGTAATATTTTGATTTCCATGTGCGATGTTTTTCAAAGAATTTTTTTGTTTTTCTAATTCTGTTTTCAATTCACCAAAAATTCTATACAACGCCTCGTAAATTTTCAAGTCACCTGCTTCACGTTGACCTATTTTTTCAGCTCTATCTTGTGCGTCTTTTTGTGCTTGAGACGATTCTGCCTCAGTTGCAGTACGTTCTGCTTCACCCTCAGCTTGCGT
>JBLKOV010000060.1:0-4414 GCA_047603085.1 Candidatus Woesearchaeota archaeon | reverse complement strand
ATACTTGCACTTGCATATGCAGTCGTCACATTGCTTTATGCTTTCTCGCTCAAATCTGTTGTCCGTCACAAAGATAGACAACAACGCTCCATCTTACGTAAAGTTGTTCGGATTGGATATTTTCTCGTGCTTGGTATTATCACAATTATAGTATTTGGATATGAACTAGAAAATGTATGGTTTACCATTGGAGGAGTTCTGGGTTTAATTGCAATTGGATTTATTGCAGTATGGAGTATGTTAAGTAATATTATTGCAGCAGTAATTATATTTGTGTCAAAACCGTTTATGATAGATTCCCACATTAAACTCATTGATTCAAAAACAGCTGGAAGAGTTGATGAGATTACACTCTTTCACACTATTATCCAAGATGCGAAAGGAAACTATATTCATATACCGAATAACTTTTTCTTTCAAAAAGAATTTGTGCATGTTACACATGTATCTCAACGAAAAAAATCAGTCAAATAAATCGACCGAACTTCTTGTATTTCAATAGGCGTGATTTCATGGCCTGAAACTAATGGAACAGCGTGAACTACTGCACCATGTTTGGTAAAATCACGAAGTAACTCAAGTGTTGATTCCATAGGGATGAGCATGTCTTGCTTTCCGTATGTAATAATAGTACTTGTTGATATATTATCTGTAAGCGAAAATATTTTACATGGATGGAGGAGTATTGCATATTTGATGCTCTGAGGATACAAAGCACATAAACACGCAATCATATTCGCACCATTTGAATACCCAAAAAACACAACTTTTTCATATTTGGGAAGAAAATCTGCTAAAAATGTCATAATTATGTTTGCTTCATCCTTAATATTATCATGATCAAATGACGTTGGTGAATAACGACGAAAAAATCGATTCATACCATTTTCTTGCACATTTCCTCGAAGCGAGACTATTGACGCAAGCGGATCTATCTCTTTGACAAGCGGTATAAGGTCATGTTCATCACCACCTGTTCCATGAAATACCACAAATAATGTGTTTGAACCTTCTTCATAATAATGTTTCATTGTAATGTCTCCAGTTTTTGTCTAATCAAAGGGGTTAAATGCACATGTTGTTTTGGAATACAGAGTGTTGAACCAAGTTCTTCCTCATCAACAAACATTCCCGGTCCCGTTGTTGCACATTCAAATAGTACTCCTTGTTCTATTCGAAAATAGAGTGAATAAAAATATTGTCTATCAATAACTGGCGTAATTGCATATCCCATGTGTTGTATATCCGATCGCATTTGTTCTCTGTCATCGTCACCCATGTGAAATGCAAGATGATGCACTTGACCATATCCGAATGTTGCAGGTTCTGTTTGAGTTTGTTCTACATCAATAAAGGTATTTGACTCCGCATGAACATATCGTTGTATGTGTTGTTCTTTTGCACTGAATTCATACCCGAATTCATGCAAGATTTTTTGGATAGTTTTCTCTTCACTCACGGTGATAGTCACGCCAAGTAAGCCCCAAATGTTCTGAGTACTAGGATTTTGTTGACTGACAAGTAAACGAATTTCAAGTCCATCTGGGTCAGAAAACTGCAAAAACTCATCTCCAAAAAGAGAATCTTTTGTGTACGAAATATTCTGTTTTTCTAATCGTTCTTCCCAATAGTTAATATCAAAAATACCAAATGCTAATTGTCTAATTTCATGGCATCCATGTTGGGCTTTTGGCGTATTCTCAAAAGGAAAAAATGTCAGAAGTGTTCCCGGTGATCCTTTCTCGTCACCATAGTATAAGTGATACGTAAAGGGATCGTCAAAGTTCACGGTCTGTTTGACAAATGAAAATCCAAGTACATCCCTGTAAAACCAGAGATTTTCCTTTGGATCTCTGCAATTCATGGTAATATGATGAAATCCTTTTGTTTTCATATGATACGAAAAACTGGTTTAGTTTAAATATATAGTGCAAAAAAACCAAAAGGTATATAAAAACGTATCATGTTGCATATCGTATGGATAACGTGCAACAGATTGAAAAAAAATGGCAAAAAAAATGGAGTGAAACCCACACATTTGAGCCAAAGATTGACCCGCACAAAGAGCCATTTGTTGTAACAGTAGCGTATCCATATGCAAATTCAATTATGCACATCGGACATGGGCGCACATTTACCATGGCTGATATCTTTGCACGATTTCAGCGATTAAAAGGAAAAAATGTTCTATACCCGATGGGCTTTCATATATCGGGAACTCCAGTATTAGCAGTTGCTGATGCAATTGCACAAAAAGATCCAAAACAACTCGCACAAACAAAAGAAGCTATTGCAACATTTATTGCAGATGAACAAGAACAAGAAAAAATACTTGATTCGTTTACAGAACCACAAAATATTGCAGCATTTTTTTCTTCTAAAATAGCAGATACATTTACAACTATTGGTTTAGGTATTGATTGGACACGTAGTTTTACCACGGGAGATAAAACATATCAAAAATTTATCGAATGGCAATTTCACAAACTCAAAGAAGTCGGTATGATTAAACAAGGATCATATCCGATATTATATAGTCCACTTGATGAAAACGCAGTTGGAGAAGATGATATTAAAGACGGAGATGTCCAAAAAGTCAGTATTCTTGAGATGACGTATATTCTCTTTGAACGCCAGAGTGCAAAGAATGAATTCTTCTGTGCAACAACACTACGACCGGATGCGTTATTTGGTGCAACAAATATGTGGCTTCACCCTGAATCAACACTCTGTAAAATACAAGTGGAAGACCAAATTTGGATTGTCACAAAAGATGTGATTGAAAAGATTACGCATCAATTTCATGGATCTAAAATTTTGAGTGAACATCCTGCATCAGAGTTTATGAGCGAATATGTGAATGCACCTATTATTGAAAAATCTATTCCGATTATACCTGCAACATTTGTTGATCCAAGCCATGGAACGGGTGTTGTATATTCATCGCCTGCTGGTTCACCCCATGATTTTCTTGCATTACAAGAAGCTATTGCTGCGAGAAAAATAGACACTATCGATATACCCTTAACTGTTACAACAAGAGATGCGAAAGGCAAAATTATCGCGTACGGCGGGACATGTCCTGCTGATGATAAATGTCAAAAATATAGTATTACTTCAAGTGACCAATCAGAAAAAATCGAAAGAGCTAAACAAGAATTGTACAAGGAAGAACATTATGGTGGAACATTAAATGACCAATGTCGTGAATTCTCTGGACTTTTAATTAGTCATGCAAAACCGAAAATTTTTGCAAAGCTCAAAGAGTTGCATCTTGGAGGTATGTTCTATGAAACCTCGCGTAAAGCTTGGACTCGGTCAAACAAACCAGTAATCGTAGGAGTACTTCAGGGTCAGTGGTTTTTAGATTATTCCCAACCTGAAATTAAAGAAAAAGCACACGCAGTACTTGATTCACTTGAGTATAAACCTGCAAACTTAAAGCAGACACAAAAAGATTATCTTGACTGGGTTTCACATCGACCATGTGCGCGAAAACGTGGTATTGGAACTCCGCTTCCCTTTGATACTCAATGGGTCATAGAGTCCTTGTCAGATTCAACAATTTATCAAGTATTCTACTTTTTATCAGCACAGATACAAAAACGTAATATTCCAGTTGATATGTTAACACCTGATTTTTTTGATGCAGTCTTTTTTGGCAAAGAAGTTGGCGATACAACGCTTGCAGAATATATCAAACCACTTCAAACAGAATTTGAGTATTGGAAATGTGTCCACTTGCGATACACCAATAAACCTCATATGTCAAATCATTTATCATTTTTACTCTACCATTATGGTGTGATATTCTCACCAGAACACTGGCCAAAAAATATCACCATAGGCGGTCTACTCATAAAAGATGGGCAGAAAATTTCAAAATCAAAAGGAAATGGTATTCCACTTCAAAAAGTTCAAGAACTATATGGAAGTGATGTGTATCGATTATATGTCGCGCTTGGTGCTAATTACGAAACAGATATGGATTTTAAAGATAGTGAAATATTTCAATTGCAAAAGAAGTATCATAAACTACTTGAGTATCTTACAAACGCAACAACGCACGAAAAAAAAGCATATGACTCATATACTGATTTGGATAGATGGCTTATCTCACGATTTTATAGTCATGTAAAATCATATTTTACACTCTGTGAAGAGTATAAAATTCGTGAAGCATATATTTCTGTGCTCTACGAATTCTTACAAGACTGTGCATACCATCAAGAACAAACATCATTTGAGCAGACTGCAAAAGTTATTCAATTTTTCTTAGAAGATTATATACTGGTTTTAACACCAGTCATACCCCATATGTGTGAAGAACTCAACGAAAAACTTGGTAATACTGAGTTGATATCACTAAAATCATTTGAAACAGACATTGACCAATATATTGATACGTACACGG
>JBLKOV010000059.1:0-4456 GCA_047603085.1 Candidatus Woesearchaeota archaeon | reverse complement strand
CAAAGAAGAACTTGAAAAATCTGCAGAAAAGAAAGCGTAACATACTAAAAGGGAATACGATTTACAATTACTATGAATATTTATTTCCCACATGATTCACCACGTGAACAGCAATCTGTTTTTATGAAAGATGTACTTTTAGCTTTAGAGAATAAAGAACATTACATCGTTCATGCACCAACTGGACTGGGAAAAACAGCAGCGGCACTTGCTCCTGCACTCACATATGCGTTAGCTGAAAAAAAAACAGTGTTTTTCTTAACATCACGATATACACAACATAAACTTGCAATTCAAACATTACGGGAGATGAAAAAAAAACATAATCTGTCTTTTGGTGTGTCGGATATTATAGCAAAAAAATCTCTGTGTTTAATGCCTGGTATTTCTAAACTCCAATCGTCTGAATTTAGCACATATTGTAAGAAATTACGTGATGGCGGAAAATGTAAATACTACAGTAATACTCGAAAAAAAGATGGTGAGTTAACTGAACAAGCAGAAAAGGAAGTTGAAGATTTAGCAGATGTTGCAAGTGATGCGCAAGTGTTAAAATCAATAGGGTTACAGCAAACATTCTGTCCGTACGAATTAGCTGTTGAAGCTGCTCGAAAAGCACAAGTTATCATTGGCGATTATTACTATATTTTTCATCCAAAAATACGTGACAGTTTTTTTCGAAAAATCCAAAAAGATCTCAAAAATACTATTGTGATTGTTGACGAAGCTCATAATCTTGCACAACGCGTCAAAGATCTTGCCAGTACGACCATCACAACATATACATTAAATTTGGCAATAAGTGAAGCAGTGACATTTGGATGTGAACAAGTTGCAAAATTATTAGAACATGTCCAATCTTTTTTAGAAGGATGGAATAATTCGCCAGTAACAGAAAAAATTGTGGGACGCGAGTGGTTTATGGAAATTGTTGAAGAATTTGACGACTATGATGAGTGCTTGAATCTTATGTCTCAGGCAATTGATACAGTGTATGCAACACAGGATAGATCGTATATTGCCGGCTTGTACGATTTTTTTGTTGCATGGCAAGGAGAAAATGTTGGTTTTACGCGAATTTTATCAAAAGTTTCGCAAAAAAATCAACAAATTGTCCAATTATCATATCGATGTTTAGACCCTCAAGTGCTGACAAAACCAATCTTGGAAAAAGCGCACTCTGTAATTGCGATGAGTGGGACATTTAAGCCAATTGAATTTCATAGAGACACATTGGGTTTTTCGCCAATGGTCAAAACGCGATTATTTGATAATCCATTTCCTCAAAAAAACGCGCTTCATCTCATTGTTCCCGAAACATCAACAAAATATAGTGAGAGAAGCGATGCACAATATCAGCAAATTGCGCATCATTGTAGTGAATTAACAAATACAATTCCAGGAAACTGTGCTATTTTTTTCCCCAGTTACCGAATATTAGATGATGTGTACCGACATTTTGCAACAAAAAGTAGAAAAACGGTTATATGTGAGGCTCCGGGATTGTCAAAAGAAGAACGAGACGATATTTTAACACAATTTTCCTCATATAAAAAAACTGGAGCTGTACTCTTAGCTGTTGCATCGGGAAGTTTTGGAGAAGGTGTTGATTTACCCGGTGACCTCTTGCGGGGTGTGATTATTGTCGGTTTACCACTCAAAAAACCTGATCAAGAAACAAAGGAATTGATTTCTTATTATGACACATTATTTGCAAAAGGATGGGATTATGGATATATTTACCCAGCATTTAATACAACGCTGCAAAATGCAGGCCGGTGTATTCGAAGTTCTACCGACAAAGGAATTATTGTGTATGTCGATAAACGATATGCTTGGAATCAATATAAGAAGTGTTTTCCTGATGATATTATGTTGGAAACAACAACGGAATACAAATCTTTAATACGCGAATTCTTTGATATGTACAATATTTAAAAATAAACTAGTATAGTAATTAGTATATTAGTATCTACAAACAAAACATTTATATATTAGTTACATCTATAGTATACACATAAACACGATGAGTAAACTAAAATGGTAATATTATTTGATCAATTCAATTTGTCCGAAGACATATTTGAAGTGATTTTTGCCACTGAGCAACAAATCGAAGTTGCCAAAATGCTCATTGAAGAGTTCAAAAAACATAATGGTGAGTTGAACAAGACGCAAATGTCAGAATTTGCAACAGCTCTTCATGATGGAATGAAAATTCAGAAAACGGTCAAGATCGGCGTAGTAACCCAGAAAAAAGAACTGGAAATATCCTATAATAAACGTCAGTTTTACGATAGGATATTAACTCCGATGAAAAGTATGGGTCTTGTTGATTTTGATTTATATAAAAAAACGTATCGAATATCGGAAAAATTCGGTAAAGTTATGCAAAAAGTCGCGAATATGTGGGTTCATGAATCCTCGCGATGAGTGTATATTTGGAAAAATATACATCGTACACACTCATAAGACGCCTGTTCTGTGAAAACCCCCTACCCCCTTTATAGTGGGCGTCTATGAACCATAAAAGTATCCTTTGCTTTTATCAGCAAAGGACTTTTATGTTTTACACTTGAGGTGAGTTTTATTGGCGTAATACTCACATTAACCGCTCCACACCCAAAAACCCAAAGCAGGAAAAGAGGCAAAACAGATCGCAGCTTTATAATACATTCATTGGGTGTGGCGGCGTTATCAGCTCCCGCTGCGACTGCTTTGGGTCTTCTTTTTTTTAGGTAAAGGCAAAAGTATTGTTTTTGTTGTTTGGTATTTTTCCAATAGATTTAAAAAGACCTTCTAATTGCGTTGTGTTAGACTTATAAGCCGCAATCGCATACGTTGAAAATCGTTTACATTTTCAATCGTTTGATTGCAAAACACAGAAGCCGCAATCGCATAGTCTGGTATTGCACACGCCTGGAAAGCGTGGCTCGCAAGAGCGCGCCGGTTCAAATCCGGCTTGCGGCGTTTTTTTAAGCCGAATTTGAACACACTTCAAACTTCGTTTTCGTGGTTTCTCGACGTTACTCGAAACAATCCGGCTTGCGGCGTTTTCCTCTTAATTTATACATGTTTAGAAAGTTACTACTTTAAAGTAATTTTAAAATAGCGTATGTTCTTTTCAAAACAAATAGTCGGGGAAAAAAAAGTATCAAAAAAGGTACTATAAAATTGTTTTAATTTTATGTACAGAAAATCCGCGATTTTCAAGTACCTAAAAAGGTACCATCCCAATAAATCATTGCGAAATCCCGTTCTAGAAGGTCTTTTTGTTCACTAGACAACCACTATAAAACTATTTATAAACATCAACCCTGTTACAAATTATTATGGAAGACAAGAATAAACTTGTTGTATTTCAAGATAAGAAAATAAGGCGTGAATGGCACGAAGATGAATGGTTCTTTTCAGTTGTAGATGTCGTTGAAGTACTAACTGACAGCCCAACTCCTAGACAGTATTGGGGAAAAGTAAAACAAAGAGAGTTTGTAGAACTCGAGTTGTCCCCAATTTGGGTACAACTGAAATTAACATCCTCTGATGGGAAAAAATATGCTACCGACTGTGCTAATACTAAGAATATGTTTAGAATTATACAATCAAGTCCATCTAAAAAAGCTGAACCTTTTAAACAATGGCTAGCACAAGTTGGTTATGAGAGAATTGAAGAAATTGAAGATCCTGAGTTAGGCCAAAATAGAATTAAGAAATATTATGAACTTAAAGGGTACCCTAAAGATTGGGTTGACAAACGATTAAGAGGAATAGCAGTTCGCCAAGAATTAACTGATGAATGGAAAAATAGATATATAAAATCGGAAAAAGAATTCGCAATATTAACAAATGAAATCTCAAAAGCAACATTTGGTAAAACTGTTGGCGAATATAAAGAATTCAAAGATTTACAAAGAAAAAATCAAAACCTTCGAGACCATATGACTGATTGGGAATTAATCCTCACTATGCTTGGAGAAAAGGCGACAACGGATATAACTAAAGAAAGTAATTCTCAAGGTTTTAAAGAATGTAAAGATTCTGCAAGCAAAGGCGGTAATATTGCGAAAAGAACAAGAGAGGATATTGAACAAAATATTGGAAAGAGTATAATTTCTAAAGATAATTTTTTACCGAAATCTCAAAACCATAAGAATCTTGATTAAAATCAGTGTAGTGGGAAGAAATGCCGTTTTTAAAGGACAAGGTACAATAAAATTCAAAGAATTTTATGTAGAAAAATCTGTGATTTTTAGTATAAAAATGAATGCATCCTCTTATGATGAAAATCTCTTTGATTCCAATTTGGCGAGTTTAATCCCCTCAAAGTTTGGCTTTGGTTAAAATTGGAATCTTGAAAAATCTGGTCTCGAAGCGATAGATTGAACGTATACACCGTAGCTTGCTACGCGTGTAGTTGAATCTAAAGATTTTTTTGTTTTTAAGGACACCAAAAATA
>JBLKOV010000058.1:0-4463 GCA_047603085.1 Candidatus Woesearchaeota archaeon | reverse complement strand
ATATTCATCAACGATATACGATATCATCAAAGTGTTCTTGCCTATGTAAACCTATATTTTTCAATGAAGTAAACGAATCAATACTATGAACACGTAATAAACGAGAAGATTTCGTGTAAAGCGAATCCTGGATAATTGCGCTTCGCTCAACCATAGAATTCCATACACTATCATCCTGAAGATGATCAATTCTAGCCATTTTTTCTATATGCTCATTCGTGACTTCAAACACAAAAGCACCCGCATACTGTTCTCCATCCCACCCATGATTTTGAATTGGAAGTACAAGTAATTCATTAACCGCATCATACATAAATGCTCTGTGTTCAAATAAAACTGAGGAATAGGCAAATCTATCGCCGCCTTCATAATATGTTAATTCTCGAGGATTATGAACATCTGAAACATCAAATAATGAAATTTTCAATCCCGTGATTCGACCTTGTTCAGTTGCCTGTTGACCAAACCCTAGAATAGTATGATCATCAATTGGATGAAGATACCTACTAAATCCTGTTATTTTTAATTCTCCAAGTATAGTAATATTTTCTGGATCAGATAAGTCAATTACAAAAAACGGATCAATTTCTTCAAATGTAACCATATATAATCTATCACCTACGTACCTCGTTGAGAAAATTGACTCTGTTGGTGCAATCCCGGTAACTGAATCTAGTTGATTAAAATTCATATCAAATGTATACACATGATTTTCCGAATCTCTCTCAAGTAACCAATCTCTGGGTATTGTTGTTGCAACACGTAATACTTCATCATACTCGTCCATTGCAAACTGATTAACTAAACGTCCAGGGATTTCAACCGAATGACTCACACGAAATTGCGAATCTGATAATGGTATCCTGTAAATTCGTGTGAACTGACGAGAACCTTTTTCTCTCATTTTCTCTTCTAAGGCATCCTCTATGGTTGAACTAATATCCTCTTGCTGGTGCATATCAAGACTTGCAATATGTTGCACATACACTTGCATAATTTTCATATCTTTTTCCCTTTGAGATAAAACTACGGAAGGCGTATCTTCAATTAACTGAATAATCTCTTCTTCATCTTGTGATAGCACAATTATATCTTGCAGAATATGTAATACTAAATCTTCTTCTCGAACCCATCTCTGCGTTGTAACAAAAATGTTATTTGGTGACATATAAATATCTTGTACACGATCAAGTAATATTGCATTGTGTTCCCATTCTAAATTATGAGTGTCAAATGTATGAATAGTCATATATTGTGGATTTTGTGGCTGCCCAACTATTTGAATATCTCGTAGAGAAATGTCTGATTGCTGTGTAACCGATCTTCCAAAGAATGGTATTGGTCGTGAAAGAGTAGGTTGTGTCTGAGATATAAGATATATCGTCTTGTCCATTAGACGTGACTCAAGTATTCTTCCCTCAACAACGCTATGCTCGAGTAATTCTGGACTTGAAGGTTGTGAGATATTATACACAAAAATTTCACTTGTTGTAAATGAAAAATATTGATTATGATTTGATTGCGCATACACAAATAAAATATTATCTTTAATCAGAATACCAGTTATATGAGAAACATTCAGTCTGTCAGAATAGACAATTTCCGACTCTGCTCCTTGTGCTGAAATGATGAAAAGTTCAGATCCTGTTCTGGTATAAATATATGAACCATCTGTCTTAAAAATATCCCCCTCGTCAATCTGTGCAACTTGAACATTTGTTGGTGTAAAATGATCGCTAGTTCTTGGTGACGTAACAGAAGACTCCGCAACACTTACACTCGACATGGCATCTTGTAATGGTTGCATCCCAGTTGTTCGCATGCCTAACATTGCATCAAACTCTGAAAAAGAAAGTATTTCTCGTAATTCTTCTTCTGTTACATCACTATTTACACTAAACTCAGGTGTATCTTGTGATTCAATAGATGTGCAGGATATTAAAAAAATAAGAACAAAGAGAATGATAGATACTTTACATAACTTCCCATATGTACAATTCATTTTTTCTTTTTGGCACTTTTTTGTTTTGGTAATTTTTTCACAACTGCTTTCTCGCTAATAATTGCAGAATTACCGGAAGGGTCTTCAATCGTAATTGTTATTTTATCTTTACCCCATAGTATTCGTTGTATTTTTTTCAGATGATTTTTAGCTTTTTTGACTTCATCAGGACTGTCAGAATTATCTCTAATGGATTCTAATATTTTTTTTACTCGCTCAAACAAACCTTCGATATTAGAAATATATCCTATAGCTGTTTCATCAGACTCAATTGTTACTATACGTGGAATTTTAACTGTTGCGTTTGCACTTTTTACAAGTCGAACAGATAAATCATCATCACCGCTCACTTCAAATTGAATAATACACGGGTCTCTCTCTTGAGCAGCTTCAATATCTGATTTATGAAAACCACAAGATGGATTTTGACAAGTCATTGAAAAAAGAAAAACATTTCCAAAATAGGGTATTTCTCGTTCTTCTTCAACAAGGGTCAATGTTTTTTGTAAACAAATCGGGCATGTTTCTCCGTGTAAAATATGCAAATTTTCATTATCAGTTACTTCTTGCGTAGCCATACATATGTACGAATTAGAGTAATTTAAAAATGTATTGTTCTCTTCAAAAGTGAAAAAAGAATACTTTTTAAAGATGAAAATAGTCGACAGTGTATGACTATTAAAACACACAAAATCCTCATCATTTGTGACAAAGGTTTTGAAAAAGAATGTGGATTTGAAATACAAACACTTTTTGGTGAAAAAAAAATCGATATCCACACACAATATTGCATATGTGAACTAAACTCCGAGGAACTCTTAACATTTGTCTATCAAACACAAACCGCCTTAAAAGTATTTATCATACTCTCTTCTTATGAATTTTCCGAATCATTACAATCTGATTTTCTTTCCCACATAGGAAAAATTGAGTGGACTAATTGGATTGACTCATCACATTCATTCAAAGTTACTGCAAAAATACCACAGCCATATGACTCACAGGAATTCGCAGGATTTTGTGGAGGACGAATTCTAGAACAAGTATCTGATGGTGTCGTGGATGTACAAAATCCATCGACACATGTGCGAATACAGTATTTACAAAATAAACTATTTATCTGTATTGACTGCCATCCGAAAAACTTGGAAAAACGTGAGTACAAAATTTATACACAACCGACAACAATTCGTTCAAGTATAGCTGCAAATATGGTGTTATATGCTCGACCACAAAAAAATGATAAAATTCTTGATCCTTTTTGTGGATGTGGAACAATTCCTATCGAAGCGGGATTTTTTTGTGCGCAAAAAAGTCCAAGATTTTATGAAAAGGATTTACCTATTCTGCGAATCAAAGAATTTTCAGCATACACCGAAAAATTCTTTGCAGATATTGATACTCAATCCAAAAATCATGAGATGACTCAACAGATAATTGGAGCAGATATATTAGGAAAAAGTGTTGATGCGACAAAGAAAAATGCAAAGATTGCTGGTATATTATCACATCTATCAATTATTCGATCAGATGTTGATTGGATTGATACAAAATTCGAGCCAAAAAGTATTTCCAAAGTTATTACTGTCCCACCATTTTATGCAGAACACAATCAAAAAAAATTGACTAAGACCTACACACAATTTTTCAAACGAAGTCATGATTTTTTGACAGATGATGGTAAAATATATCTATTAACAAATAATCCAGAATTTCTCTCTCCCATTGCACAGAATTTTTATCTCAAATGTCATACACACGAATGCTTTATGGGACAAACAAAACTATACGTTCTGACATGTTATACAAAAAAAGAAGAGAAAAACACATAATTTTTTAAAGAAAACACTATTCTTTTTCTCCAAGGATGGGTAGAGAACTGACGGTGATATATTCGCTGGGGAAAGTCCACCCACTACGTATACGTCACTTGGTGCAAACTAAGAATGAGTAATCATTGGCTCTGTAACAGAAACGAGACCACTCATATATTGTTATGATGCGTTTGAAGGAAAAGGCGACTTAACCGAGTTAACACGCAGAACGTACATATGAGAATGGATGAAACGGACACCCTGACAAGTGCAAGGTTTTAAACCGCTTAGTTACATGTTCTCACAGTTGATCACTATGCAACTGACAGAAGGTGGCTTATTCCCATCCTTAACTTTTTGATGTTAACGCTTTTCGGCCTTCTTTAATATCTAATGAAAGCGAAGTATCACTTTCGTCATTTTCAACACCGTAGAGTACATTTCTCACTAATTCTTTAAAGTCTTGAGCTCCAGGACTTGAGGGTGCATAACTAAAAATGGATTTTTTCTGTTTTACACATTCTTTTACTTTAGAATTTACACGAATTGGATTTGTTACTTTTTCATATGAAATATTTTGTATTTCCATTAAACTCTGTCTACAAATTTTATTTCGTTTATCATACTGCGTCGGAATAATTTTTCCG
>JBLKOV010000057.1:0-4493 GCA_047603085.1 Candidatus Woesearchaeota archaeon | reverse complement strand
GCGGGTGATATTAAGTCATATGTGCAAAAGATGCAGCGCGTAGTACAAGCAATTGATTATAGTAAACCAGAAGGATGTGTAAGTCTTCCTTTTGATGAGTCTATGAATCGTACTATAAAAAAAATTGCGAATCAAAAAAAGAAACTTGTCTATAGTGCAATAGTTGTTGTTGGAATAGGAGGCAGTAATCTTGGAACACAGGCAGTTTATTATGCATTATCCTCACAATTACCAAAAGAAAGTCCTGAAATCTTTTTTGCAGAAAGTGCTGACTCGCAACAAATTCAGACAATAATGAATACCTTAAATGAAAAACCATTTACGAAAAAAAAAGTATTACTTGTTGTGGTAAGTAAGTCAGGTAAAACAACTGAAACACTTGCAAATGCCCAAGTTCTCTATAATTTTTTAGAAAAAAGGCAAAAAATGAAAGAGTATGTTGTGACTATTTCAGATGCAGACTCTGCTTTAGCAGAATTAGCTCATGCTCAAGGATTTACCCAACTTGATGTTCCAAAATATGTTGGAGGAAGATTTTCCGTATTTAGTGCAGTAGGAATGTTTGTACTCTCACTTCTTGGATTTCAAACAAATCAATTACGAAAGGGAGCAAAGGATATGACTGAACTTTGTCTATCGGCTTCGGCAAAGAATCCAGCCATGCTTTTAGCAGTAACGCAATATTTACACTATTTAGATGGAAAAAATATTCATGATTTGAATGTCTTTTCATCATCACTAGAATATTTTGGAAAATGGTACAGACAATTAATGGCTGAAAGTTTGGGTAAAGAATATAATCTCCAGGATGAACGCATACTCGCAGGATTTACTCCGACTGTATCTATTGGGAGCACAGATTTACATTCTGTGGGACAGTTGGTCTTTGGTGGTCCACGGGATAAATATATTACAAGTATTATGCCCGAATTTGTTCAATCCGACCCAGTTGTCCAAAAAGGTGTGTTTTCAGAACTTGTACCAATGATTGAAAAAAAATCTCTTCATTCGATATTAACAGCTATTCATTCTGGCGTCGAACATTCGTATGAAAAAGAGCATATACCGTACATTACATTGAAAATACCGAAGATAAATGAATATTATCTCGGACAATTATTACAATTATATCTGTTTGAAGTATGTTACCTTGGTCAGCTCTTAAACGTGGACGCATTTGATCAACCAAATGTGGAGTCGTACAAATCAGCAACGCGTGATATTTTAGAACAGTAAATAGATGTGAAATTATGAAACACGAAATAGGATTTATTGGTTTGGGTCGCATGGGCGGCAATATGGTACAACGAATGTTGGATAATGGTTCAATACACTGTGTTATTTGGAATAGAACGCAGGAAAAAATGGATCCGTTCATTGCACAGGGTGCAAAAGGTGTGAAAACGATTCCAGAGGTTGTTTCTGCACTTACTCAACGTCCAAAAATAGTTTGGCTTATGCTTCCATCCGGCAAACCAACTGAAGATGCCTTTACCCAAGTGTGTGATTTATTAGAAAAAGATGATATTGTCATTGATGGAGCAAATAGTAATTTTCATGATACTCTCAGAAGACATGAATATGCAAAACAAAAAGGATTGAGAATGTTGGATATTGGTGTGAGTGGTGGTATTGTTGCAGCAAACACTGGATACCCTATGATGATTGGAGGAGAAGCAGAAACATATGCTGTTGTCAAACCCATCCTTGAAAGTTTTGGCTATCAAAATGGATTTGCATTAGTTGGTCCTGGTGGTTCTGGCCATTATGTGAAAATGATTCATAATGCAATTGAATATGGGATGATGCAAGCCATTTCAGAGGGTTTTGATTTATTACAAAATGGACGATTCAAAGATTTAGATTTACAAAAAATTGCGCAAGTATACAATAATGGTTGTGTTGTAGACGGATTCTTAATGAAGATGACTGAGCAAGCATTACAAAAAGATCCAAAGCTAGGATATTTAAAACCATACGTGGATGATAGCGGTGAAGGACGTTGGTCAGCAATTGAAGCAATGGAACATGGCGTACCATTTGTAGTAAATACATACGCACTTCATGCACGGTATATTTCACGTGATGATGATTCATTTGCGTTTAAAATGTTAGCGGCACAACGAAATGAATTTGGTGGTCATGCAATAAAACAAACCGGAAGTACTGATGAAAATTAGAGAGTACTGTCGGTTCTCGCATACTTTTATAAATAAAGAGAATCTTGCAAATAGTAAGGTGATACTATGGTAAAAGAACTAACAAATGAAGATTTTTCATCAACAATTGCAGAAGGTGTAACAGTCGTCGATTTTTGGGCTGGATGGTGTGGACCATGTCGTGCAATGGCTCCTATTTTTGAGGATGCAGCAAAAGACGTAGAAGGTCAAGCAGAGTTTGCAAAAGTTGAAATTGATCAATATCAAGATATTGCAGCTCAACATCAAGTGCAAAGTATTCCAACTATTCTTGTGTTCAAAGATGGAAAAGAAGTCAAACGAATTGTTGGATTACAAGATAAAGACGCTTTACTTTCACAAGTAAAAAGCGTATTATAAGAAGTAAGAAAAATTCTTACTTTTTTATTCTTTATATAATTTTGATCGAAGCATCCAAGCAGTTTTTTCAAAATCCTTGAGTGTCTTTGTCACAAAATCACTTGTTGCATAATCTTTTTGTTCAAGACTTTCACTAATGAGTTCTTTTTGCATAGCAATAATTTTTTCATAGGATTCATATAAGTCTTGGACGAGATCGCGAGAATTTTTTGAGTTTGATGGTTCAGATAAACTCTGTTGTTCTGCAAATAGCTGTAAGGATGCAGGAACAAATTCATCTTTTGCTCTGATACGTTCTGCAATTTCATCAGTTAATGAGAAGAGATATGTGTATTGTTCTTCAAATACTTGGTGAAGGTCAAAAAATTCTTCTCCAACGACGTTCCAGTGATAATTATGTGTTTTTACCAATAATGCGTAGGTATTTGCCAGTAATTCTTGTAGTGTTTTCATGTGTGTATATACTCGGTAGAGTTTTAAAAAAGTATTGGTTTTAGAAAAACACAAAGCTTAAAAGGACTATTTTTTTCTCTTATTCTATGACCGTATGATCTAGTGGCTATGATACCGCCCTGACTTGGCGGAAATCCCCGGTTCGAGTCCGGGTACGGTCATGTTTATACATATTCAAATTCTACGTGAGAATCACAAGCTACAACTTCTGCTCGTTGATATACTTTATTTTGTTGAAGATTTTGTAGTAAGAAACATAATGGTTTTTCAACATAGATTCCGCGAAATTTTCCGCTCGTATCTATCATTAAAGCTGAATCAAATCGATCATTGACGTGAACGGCAGTAATTTTCAAATCGAGTTTTCGTTTCTCAATTGCTTTTCTCACGCTTGAAAGCAGCATCATTTCTTTTCGTTTAAAACTCTGCGCACAAATAAATCGACTTAAATAGGCAATTTCTTTTGTGAAATCTTGAAAATCATCAATTTCTACAGTCAAAATATACTCTGCAAGTTTTTTAATGAGGTCGGACGTTTTTTCTGAATGATGAAATATTTTTTGCAAGAAGGAACCGTCTAAATTCTGTTTTCTTTGTCTATCCTGGGATGAGGACAATTGTGTACTATGAGTAATATTTTGTCTATCTTCTTGTGCGACTTTTTCTTGAACAGTATGTATTTGTTTGAGTTTTAATGCAAGATCTTGGACCCGCGCGATATGTTTTTGTATTTCAGTTTTAATTGTTTGCACAATATCATGTTGCTTAGGTGATAGTTGAAATTCTTCAGTTTGCAACAGTTTTAGTGTTTCTGAATTATATTGTGTTGCTGTTTGTAACTGTGAAAAAATTTTATCATACATACGTAATATTTGAGTTATGTATATTTAAAAAGCATTCGAATCAGAAATTATTTAAATAAAAATCATTTCTCACACATATGACAAAAAAACTTCCCGTGACGGTCTTATCTGGATTTTTAGGTTCAGGAAAAACAACGCTCTTAAATCACATTTTGCAAAATAGACAAGGTCTTAAAGTTGCAGTTATTGTAAACGATATGTCTGAAATAAATATTGATGGACAAATTGTTGAAAGTGGCGAAGCAAAATTATCTCGAACTGATGAAAAGTTAGTGCAAATGCAAAATGGGTGTATTTGTTGTACACTTCGTGAAGATTTACTCAAAGAGGTATCAGAACTTGCAAAAGAAGGAAAATATGATTATTTAGTTATCGAGTCATCAGGGATTTCCGAACCATTACCGGTTGCTGCAACATTTACATTTGATATGGAGGATGGAAATCCGCTCAAAGATATTACACAGCTTGATACGATGGTAACTGTTATTGACGCGTATTCTTTTTTTGATGAATTTGAATCAACTCAGTCTCTCAAAGATAGAAAACAAGAAGTGAATGAAGAAGATGAGCGAACAGTTATAGATTTACTCATTGATCAAATTGAATTTGCAAATGTAAT
>JBLKOV010000056.1:0-4497 GCA_047603085.1 Candidatus Woesearchaeota archaeon | reverse complement strand
CAACTAAATCCCTTAAGACTTCATCAGGTTTTTCAGCTTTTGTAATCCCGCTTGCAAGTAAAACACCCTGACAACCAAGCTCTAATGCCTTTTCAACATCAATCCGGGTTTTTACTCCGGCACCAACTAATATATGTATGGTAGAATTCTTTGCGCGAATTACATCAACAACCTTTGATATTACTTCCGGTTTTGTTGTAACTGAAATATCCCCACCAATTAACTCAGGTGGTTCAAACGCAATATAATCTGGAGATAATTCTGCTATTCGTTCTGCTTTTTCTACAGAATCTGCACAAACAACACTTGTAATATTTGCAGTCTTACATGCCTGAATTCCCTGTTTTATTTCCTCAAGTGAAATTTGATTCTCACTATGATTCAATAAACTCCCTTTTGCACCATTCTGTGCAAGGTCTACAGCTAATAATTTTCCCGTATGTGCCCCAAAATCAGTTCCATCAACATGTTGGGATAAAACTGGGATTTGAAGTGTTTGACCAAGGTGTACATTTGCTGCACTTACACATATACTTATAGATTTTTGTGTTTGAGTTGCAACAGTTTCACAAATTTTTGCAAGCACATGTGCGCTTGTTCCTATTGACGATGCATATGTTTTAAAATTTATCATTACTATCGGAGTTTTCATACACACATCTAAAAAAAACTCATATATAAACATTTACTTTTGAATCTCACGCATTTTTTGTTGTAGAAAGAATATCGCAGTATCTGACCAAAATGACGGAACCGGACCAGATAATAACTCACGTAACCAATGTGTGAACTTCGCACTAAAACCATCTGTTTCACCCTCAAGTAACCGAAGTAATTCGAATTGTATGTCTGATTCAACATCAATTTTTTGCATCGCATATTGGATATCGGCTAATATCACATCTTTTTGTGACTTTTTGGGCTCATCCGTATCTTTTAGTGAATCCTGCCAGTATTCATGATAATTAAATGTTGCAGATGTATGTTCAGGAATAGAAACTTTTAGCGACTCTTTTTTTTTGCCTTTTTCTAAAGAAACAGCGGCCAAATGAAGATGATACATATTTTTTATATATTCGCGCTTTTGTGATTTTTCAAGCATTCCACCGCGAATTTGACCCAGTACATGAATACCCATGATTGATGGAAACCGTACTTTTTTTTGCGAGAACTTCATTGATTTTTGCATAAGTTTTTTGACAAACACTGTTGCATGAGAGACATCCAAGACATCTTCTGATAATTCGCGTTTTGCCTCTTCAAGTAAAAAGAAATCAGGATATACCGTTTTCACACTATGAAATAACATATGAGAAGCCATTTGTTGTTTTCCAACACTCTTTGCCTGTCCGCCATATTGACGAAGTATACACTGTGCACGAACGCATGATTGCCTAAACCTATACTTTAATCCTTCGTTTTTTTCGAGAATATATGAATACACTGTTTCAACCGTATCTACGGGAATTTTTGCAAGATATGATGCTAATTGAATTTCTTTTTTTGCGACAATATAAAATCCCATATCGGTTGCACCTATTTTTGTGTCCTGTACTGAGAAATATTTGGATATTGTTGCAAAAAATAATGCTAAGGCCATATTCATTTTTTTTCCATGAAATGTTGGAAAGATATAGTATACTTGCTCATCTTCAACAAATACTTCACAGATCATATGTTGATTTGTGGGAAGAGAACCTGATTCATGTTGTAATTGGATAAATGAATATAATTCTTTTTGAACTGACTTTTGTACTGAAAAAAGTTTTTCGCATTTTTTAAGTGTACAATCTTGTTGAAGTTCATAAAAGAGTTTTTGAATATATTCTCCAACAGCCGTAGGCAAAGATAAACTTTGAGAAAACCATGTTGGCACTGTTGGACTTTTTTTATATGCTTCACGAACCTGAATTGTCATCCCTCGAGCATACAAATACATATATGTTTCACCACCTAAGACAAATATATCTTTTGGTTTTAAGACTTCTAAAAAACCCTCATCAATTGAACCGATGATGCGGTCTTGTATTTTGACAGAAATAGCACCCGAATCAGCAATCATTCCAATATTAGATCGATAAATACGTATGGCAGAGGATTTCGTATAGAGCAAAGAGTCTTTCACAAAGAGTTTTGGATACACATGAAATCTCGTCAATTGATGTGACTCCTCTAACAATATATGAAGTATTTGCGAGAAAATCGATTCTGACAACTCTTCAAATGCATATGATCGTCGAACTTCAGTAAATAAATCTTTTTTTGATATCCCAAATATACATCGTCCAATCACATGTTGCATCAATACATCAGTTGTATTTTTTGGCAGAGATAATGGTTCTAGCTCCCCCTTTTTTGCAAGCGTAAAAAGTGCAGATGACTCACAGGGATCTTCAAATGAATCAACAATAATAACCCCTTTTGGATTTTTATCAAGTTTATGTCCACTCCTCCCAATTCTTTGTAATAAACGAGAGACTGATTTTGGTGAATCAAGTAATACTACCAGATCTATGAATCCAATATCAATACCAAGTTCTAATGATGTGGAACACACAACACAGCGAAGTTTTCCTTTTTTGAGTTTATCTTCAATTTCTCTCCTCTGCTCCTGTGCAATCGAACCATGGTGTGCACCAATAAGCGAAGATTTTTCAAATGGTGGTTCTTCATTAATTTCATAGTAAAATTGTGGATATAATGATTTTAATGTATGAACAACTTGTTCAGTTCCCGCACGTGAATTCGTAAACACTAAAACGGTCTTATTTGATTGTATATACGAGTGTAATAACTCATAAGTTTTTGTATGAATTTGTGAGTACGACGCTTCTAATAATGACGAAACCGGTGTTACAACGTCTAATTCAATGGATTTTTGTGATGGAACTTTTGTAATAAAACACGAACGATTCACACCAACTAAGAATTTTGCGACTTCCTCTAATGGATGAACTGTAGCCGAGAGCCCTACGCGACAAAACTCACCACTCACTGTTATTAATTGCTCCATGAGCAACGATAACTGTACACCCCGCTTATCTTGAATAAATGAGTGAATCTCATCTACAATAAACCATTCAATACGCGAAAAATGTGTTTGGAAATCTTTGGTTGTTAATAGAAGACCCAATGATTCAGGAGTCGTAATAAGTATATGAGGCGGTTTTTTTCTCATTTTTTGACGCTCATATTGACTTGTATCACCAGTTCGTGTTGCTATGCGGATGCGTTTTATTCTTTCATCCATCTTTGCCATTTCAGCTAATGGTTCAAGTAAATTCTTTTGAATATCAGCATTTAATGCTTTTAGAGGACTCACATATATTGCATGAACTCTGTCTTCAAGCGAATCAGAAAGGGCAGAATCTACTAATTGATTCAAAATCGACAAAAATGCAGTAAGTGTTTTTGTTGAACCTGTTGGGGCACTGAGTAAGATATTTCTTCGGGTATGAATAGGATACACACCATATAATTGTGCTGCAGAGTATGAGGAAAATCGGCTATAGAACCACTTTTTGACTAATGGGTGTAACAGTGCATCTAACTCATCAGTTTCAGATTTTGTCTCATGATATGTTACAGTATTAGGCATAGAGTATGAGTAAGGGCTTATTTTAAAAAACTTTGTTACCTTTTCTTACACTCAAAACCCTTAAAAATACTACTTTTTAGAGACGAATGATTTATAAATAGTATACTTTTCACCTGCAAAATGAAAAAAGATATACATATTTTATTACTTGAAGATCATTCTGCAATTAGTTCTAGCATCGAATTTTACTGCGAGCAAGCTTTTTCTCAGTTACCCGAAGATCATCAATTTCATTTAGATCACAGTTTTTCACTAGCTGGAGCAAAACGCTATCTCGGGCACACAACATATGATTTTGCCTTTGTTGATAATGAAGTATTTGAAGAGACAGGCGATATTAGTCCATCAGAGTTACTTGAGGACTTTCAAACATATAAACAATTTACCCGAAAATGTGGTTATGACGGTCTAATTCCATTATTACAAGCTCGAAAGCCAAAACCAATTATCGTTGGAATATCAGGAGATCCACTTATGAAAAATCATCCCGGTCTTGACTATACCATGCAAAAACCATTTTCTGGACCTGAGTTTATAACCCAATTTCAAGAAATGTATGCGCAGAAATTTCAGAAATCTGACTAAAGACCCATTCATTATTTTTAAAAAATCATTTTTAAATAAACCGATAGGTATATAAATACAAAACCTCAAATATATGTGTAGGGGGTTGAAATGGGACAACAAGAAGTATATGATTTTTTGAAAGAAAACCAAGGTAAATGGTTTACATCGCGAGAAATTAGTGAAGAATTACAGATTTCAATTGGTTCAGTTACGATGAGTCTAAAAAAATTACGTAAATCAAAGCTCTTAGACTATCAGAACACGGGTAAACGAAATATGTTCAAATACAGATATAAAGCTTAGCCATATCATTTTGAACCACTAGTTTTAAA
>JBLKOV010000055.1:0-4523 GCA_047603085.1 Candidatus Woesearchaeota archaeon | reverse complement strand
ACGATGACAATACAAAAACATGATTTCATAGAAGTGTCTTATACGGCAAAAACACCAGAAGGACTTATTTTTGATACAACTGATCAAAAAATTGCAAAAGAACACGGAATTGATAGACCTAATAAAAAATACGGTCCATTAACGCTCTGTGTTGGCGAATACCAAGTAATACAAGGGTTGGATGAGAGTTTTATCGGACGTAAAATACCTGATGAGTACGAAATTGTCGTACCGGCAGAAAAAGCATTTGGAAAAAAACGAGCTGACAAAATTCGCTTAGTACCACTCAGAAAATTCAAAGAACAGGGTATGAATCCGCAGCCAGGTATGCAAGTATACATCGATAATCAGATGGCTGTTGTCAAAACAGTGAGTGGTGGACGAGCATTTGTAGACTTTAATCATCCGCTTGCAAGTAAAGATATCATGTATTCAGTGAAAATCGAAAAAAAAGTTGAAGACACTGCGACACAATTATCCTCGTTAATCGAATTACAATTTGGAAGTGTAGCGAAAACAAAAATCGCTAATGACAAGGCAACTATCGAGTATCCACAAGAAGTGCCTGCCGAATATGCAAAAATACTTAAAACCCAAATACTCAAAATAATTCCAGCACTCAAAGATATTGATTTTACGGTATCAAGAAAAGAAGCTCCAAAAAAAGCATAAGAGGAAAGACATGGACAGTTTCATACAAAACGCACAGACTCAGAACGAGCAACCAGATAAAAAATACACGCGAACAAGCACTGATGAAGAATTAGAACAATTACTTGCGCATCATCGTGCAACAATCAAGGTTGTTGGCTGTGGCGGTGGTGGAAATAATACGATAAATCGTATGACCGAAGTAGGTATCACAGGCGTTGAAACGATTGGTATCAATACAGATGCACAAGATTTACTGTACACTTCAGCTGATAAGAAAATTTTAATTGGTCGCGATCTTACAAAGGGTCTTGGTGCAGGAAGTATGCCAAAAGTTGGAGAAGAGTCTGCAAAAGAATCCGAAAAAGATATTCGAGAATCTATTGCCGGAGCAGATTTAATATTTATCACATGCGGTATGGGAGGAGGAACTGGAACTGGTTCAGCTCCAGTCGTTGCAGAAATCGCAAAAAAAACAGGCGCATTAACTGTCGGTATTGTCACATTGCCATTTCAAATGGAGGGTGGACGACGATATGACAATGCCGTTTATGGGATGGAACGACTTGAACGATTTGTCGATACCTTAATTATTATTCCAAACGAAAAATTACTTGAATTAGCTCCAGATTTACCATTAAAAACAGCATTTAAAGTTGCTGATGAAATTTTAACAAACTCTGTGAAGGGTATTGCTGAACTTGTGACAAAACCGGGATTGGTAAACTTAGATTTTGCAGATATTCGTTCAGTCATGGGTGATGGCGGAGTTGCACTAATTGGTGTAGGAGAAAGTAATAGTGAAAATCGCGCATTAGAAGCAGTTGATAAAGCAATCACAAACCCATTACTCGATGTTGATATAACTGGTGCAAATGGTGCATTAATTAATGTGGCGGGAGATTCAAATTTAACACTTGATGAAGCACAGAAAGTTGTGCAAAAAGTGTCAGAAAAGCTTGATGATGATGCTCGAATCATCTGGGGAACCCAAATTAGCGATGATTTAGGAAAAACACTCAGAGTCATGCTCATAGTCACAGGAGTACAATCATCACAAATTGTGGGAAATAGGCAAAAAAGTCATAAACCAAAAGATGAAATGGAAAGCGAACTGGGAATCGAATTTGTCAATTAGGTGTAAAAATGGAATTAAGAAAATTTTGGAATCAATGTAAACGTGTACTAAAAGTCACAAAAAAACCAAATAAAAAAGAGTATTCAATGGTTGCAAAAGTAACAGGTTTTGGAATACTTGTATTAGGATTAGTAGGATTCATCGTATTTTTAATTATTAGAATAATATCAGGACAGTAAGAAAATGACAGAAGAACAACAAGCACTCGTAATTTATGCAGTACGATGTACAGCAAATAGAGAAGAACAAGTACTTGATTTTTTATCAAGTAATATTGCAAAGAAAAAACTCGCAGTATATGCTGCTTTTCGACCCCATGGTATGAGAGGTTATATCTTTATTGAAACCATCGATTTACCGGAAGCGCAACGAGCAGTATACCAAGTACCATATGCTCGAGGAGTACTTGACAAACCTGTGAGTTATCAGGAAATCGAACATATGTTTGATATTGTCAAAACTGAAGTTAATATTCAAAAAGGAGATATTGCAGAAATCATATCAGGTCCATTCAAACGTGAACAAGTGAAAATTACACGTGTTGATCAACAAAAAGAAGAAGTTATTGTGGAATTACTTGAAGCTGCAGTACCAATTCCTATTACGGTAAAAATGGACGCAGTAAAAGTTGTCAGGCGTGAAGACGGAAACCCTGATGAAGAAATGGGTCTAACAGAAAGTTAGATCTTTTTTATGACTATGGCATTATTTGGATTTTTTCGAGGAAGACAATCAAGAAAACAAGGGACAAAGATTCTCAATGACATAGTCTATTATATTGAAAAATTAATGCGCGAGGATATAGAGGAATATCAAAAAGCCCACACATACCTTGAGCAGATTAAAAGTGCACAACATAATGCTTGAACAAAAAATTCAAGCGTATCTTAAATTTAAACAAGAGATTATCAAAGAGCAGAAGTTACATGCAGAAATCATTGCACTCGAAAGAGATTTAAAACGTACGCTTGGCGATAACCTCAAACATATTCACGATAAATTATAGTCTCTTCAATGCAAGTTCTATATCTTTCAAATCGATACAATGCACTTGAGAATTTTGAAACTTAGTGATTTTTTGCTGAAAAGACTTTGCAATTACAAGATATGTTTTTGCATAATTCTCAATTTTATGAGAAAAAAATTGAGCTTTCTCGGCTAACAAAGTACATATTTGTAAGGCATCCACCTCATCTTTCCATTTACACTCACCTAATAGCAATGCTTTTTGCGTTTTATCTAGACCCACTATATCAATTTCGTATACGATTTTATCTTTTGTTGTACCCCATTGAGAACCTAACTGAGTAAATTGGTTTACCACTGGAAATAAACCCTTTTTTAATAATTGTATACAGAATTTTTCAAACTTTTTTCCAACAAAAGTATTAAAATTTTCTCGAAAATATGCTCGTATTTCTGAAAAACGATTTTGTTCAGCTAGAGCTCTTTGTTTATCAACGAACAAAAACCAAAAAGACAAAAAATTATCATATATCAAATATCTTCCTTCACGTGATTTTGTCGGATCATCGAGAATTGGCGCATATTTTTGTACCAAATGAAAATCTTTTCGTAAAATACTAATATATTTCATTACTTCGCTTTTCTTGTTGGCTAATAAACTTGAGATCTCGTGTAATTTTGTTTTTCCTTGTGATATTGCTGACAGAATTGTCATATAGGTCTTTGAAGTATTGCCAAATTCAGCTGAAAGAACAGCATTACCTTCATCACGTAATTGCGCATTTTTTGAAATAAAAAAAGATTCAATAACATTTTCTGCACAAAAATTCTCTTCGATGAACTCATAATAGTACGGAACTCCCTCAAAAACTGACCATAATTTGAACAATTCTTCTACGGAATGTGAATATCGTTTGTACAAATCAGAAAAATCTAAATGATCTAATGATAATTCGTGGGTTCTTCGCCCGTACAGTGGGGATGCCGAATCATAAAAAACTTTCTGCATTACTGAATAACTTGAGACAGCAACGGCGATCAGATAAAATGCATTTTTCTGTTTTCTCTCATCAATTATTTGTTGTAATTCTCCATAAATTGACTTATCTATACGATAAAAATTTTGAAATTCATCGAGAATTACAGTTTTTTTCATATCGCAGAGATATGTAAGCAGATCAGAAAAACGCGGAAATTTTGGAAGATTATACTCACGACAAATTTCTTCGAGAATCCAGTCAATAGATTTGTTTGGCCAGATAAAAAAATAGAATGCTTCTGGAAAAGATTTTCGTAATAAAGATGTTTTTCCAATTCGCCTCCTACCTTTCACAATAAAAAAGAAATTCTGAGGAAGTTCTGATACGGTTCGTAGTTCAGCCGTATGACCTATAAACTTTATGTGTTCCACACATTATGTAGTACATACATAATATTGAAACATTTCCTTTTTCAAGACCATACTTTTATAAATAAAACACTATTTCTCCATACATAACCGGTTACCTCATCAAGAGGAATCCAACACTTTTATACAAAGTGGGAGAACGAAAAAATGGGAAAAAAATCAGTAGATGTATTAATACAGGGCGGAAAAGCCACAGCAGCACCTCCACTTGGTCCAGCATTAGGTCCATTAAAAGTCAATATTGGCGCAGTAGTTGGAGAGATTAACAAAAAAACAGCAGATTTTGCAGGTATGCAAGTTCCAGTCAAAGTAACTGTTGATGAAGATACAAAGGAATTTGAAACTACTATTGGAACACCT
>JBLKOV010000054.1:0-4589 GCA_047603085.1 Candidatus Woesearchaeota archaeon | reverse complement strand
AATCTGAGATTTATCTTTTAGAGGTGACTCCAATTTTTGGACAAAAATCTTTTGCTGGACACTCTGAACATTTAGGCGATATAGGGCGACAAATCATTTGCCCTAATTTTACCAGAA
The DNA here is from genome assembly GCA_047603085.1 of Candidatus Woesearchaeota archaeon. Lineage (GTDB taxonomy): Archaea > Nanobdellota > Nanobdellia > Woesearchaeales > DATGWN01 > CAZUXP01. Next base: position 4,472 of record JBLKOV010000054.1, on the reverse strand, counting down.
TATTATTGTATGGTATCCAGTATTTTTTCGGTAATGTTTGCTCAAGTGCTTTGAGTGATTGTTCCCGCGTTTTTGTCCGAATAATGCCTAATCTATTTGAAATTCTATGAACATGAATGTCAACACATATTGCAGGAATGCCAAACACTTCTCCTAACATGAGATTTGCAGTTTTTGGTCCAACTCCAGGTAAAGCGATAAGTTCTTCATATGTACGTGGCACAACATCTTTGTATACTGTATGAATAATCGATGCAGTTTTTTGAATATGCCGTGCTTTTGTTTTGTAATAACTCACTTGTCGAATAATATCTTCTATATGTGAAATGGGTGCATTGGCAAGTTCAGAAGTTGTATCGCCAAGACTCACAAAAAGTGCTTGGGATACTGGTGCGCTTACTTGATCTTTTGTTTGTGCTGTAAGAATTGTTGAGATGAGAGCTCGAAAAGGATCATTATTTCGTACTGCAACTAAAGGGTCGAGTGGTGTTTGAAGTTTTTGTGTAAATGGTCCAAGAATAGACATAGTTTGTGCTATTCTTTTGGTAATAATGGGTGAATTCTTTTGCTGCATGGTATATAAGGGTCATGCTCATTTTAAAAATGTTTATAAATCCCCTTACCTGAAATTTCTGTATGAGTTCAAAAAGAGTATGTTTGTTGATTTTTTTGTGTTTAAACCTCAGTATGACTCTTGTATTTGCACAAGATATTATATTACAACCAGATTTAGTTGAAGAGACTCCTATATTATTTGATTCATTACATCTGTATGAATCGTTGATTATTCGTGAAAAAATCAGTGCGCACATTGATATTTCCAAGCGAGATGTAGATTATTTAACATTGTTTCGCGCAAAACTGCAAATATTTCCCCAGCAAACTCTCAGACAACAAATTTTATCTCAAGAAACACATCCTCAGCCTTTTAGTGCAAATGAAAGTTCGTTTCATTTTTATTTTACATCTCCATTAAATACAACGCAGTCTTTTGCAGTTGAATCTGAACTTCGAACAAGTCGTTCATATGTTCCAATAACTCAAAAAGTAGATTTTCCGCTTGGGACTATTCCCACAGAATATCAAAAATATTTACAATACACTGATTTAATTAATACGAACTCGCAGATTCAAGCAAAAGCCCGTGAGCTTGCAGGTGATTCGGATGATTTGTTTGAAGTTGCTCACACAATTGCGCATTGGGTTCGTTCACATATTGAGTATAATTTAAGTTCCATTGTTGTTGAAGCATCGCAACCAGCAACCTGGGTTTTTGAAAATCGAAAAGGTGTATGTGATGAGTTAACAACATTATATATTTCATTATTGCGATCACTAGGAATACCTGCAAGATATGTAACAGGAAATGCGTATACGACGAGTGATTTATTTGATGAACCATGGGTGCTCCACGCATGGGCAGAAGTATATTTTCCTGAATTTGGTTGGGTTCCATTTGATCTCACATATGGTCAGTTTGGATTTATTGATGCAACTCATATTGAATATACAACTGGTGTAGACGGTTCAACAGGCTCAACACAATATCAATGGAATTCTCTATCTCGAACACCACCCCAGATAAATATTTCACGATTACAATTCGAACATGAGATTTTAAATGGGGCAAAAATGGTTGAATCGCCTTTTGAGATCTCAGCTGAATTAGCAGTTACGCAACTCGGAAAAGGTTCGTATAATGCGCTCATTATCCAACTTGAAAATACGCAAACTCACTATGTATCAGCATTACTTTCAATACAAAGACCCCAAAATATAGATTTTTATCTACCCGAATATGCCCATGTTCTCAGACCATTTGAAGTAAAAGAAATAGTTATTCCCTTTTTTGTAACTGAAAATTATCTTGATAGATACATTTATACAGTTCCTATTGAAATTTTCACAGGATACAAAGCACAACTCTTACAATTTGAAGTTGCGCCAATTTATCCACAATATTCTCAAAATAGGATTAATTCCATTGTTGCAAGTTTTCAGCATGAATCTCCAAATTTTGAAGATTTAGCTATTTCTTGTTCACCGCAACATTTTCGTGTAGTTTATGAAACAGAAAGTTTTATTCAATGTGATATTCAAAATAACCGATTAATGCCGGTACAATTTGAAGTCTGTTTTGATCAATTTTGCGAATCAGCATTTATACCATCTCAGTCAAATAGTACTTTTTCATATGAATTTATAGTATCAGAATTAGGTCTTCATACGCAGAATATACAATTAATCGTAAATAATAGAAAACTTGATACATCTGTTCGACTCTATGGGGTAGATATACCTCGATTGCGTATATCAAAGTCCATTGATAATCTTGTACTTGATTCGTTAGATGAGGTTGAAGCATGGTTTTATGTGCAAAAGGATTCATTTAGTCCAGGATTACAAACTCGTGTGCAAATGGGTTCTTATCTCCCGCAAACAATGCGTATAGGAACTTTATCTGCAAGTAGAAATATGACCTTTATGCTTAATCCTCTGCAATTACGACCTGGTGAAAATGAATATCCTATCTATCTGTGGTATCGGGATGAACAGGGGCGATTACATCGAGTAGATCACTCAATTACGGTACATCTAGAAAACATGAATCTCTGGCAACGAGCTATGCTATTTTTTGCAAAGCTGTTTTGATAATTCGTGGTTGGTGCATTTGCTTATATATATTCTGTTGTTTTTCTACTGCTTCCATGAAATAATGACTGAAAATCGATAGCGGTACATGTTGTTCCTCGTGTAATCGTGCAAATGAACTTTGTGTCTCATCTCTGAGTAAAGCATCAAGACCAAGTGTCGTTAGGTATACGCACCCAACTGTTTTCGCATCCGGGTAAAAACCAACTGGTTGCCAATCAACGTCTTTTTCAAATAATGGATGATATTCATGTATCCAACGAAATATAGAAGATGCTTTTTTTTCTGTATAGAGTAACTCTCTTGCTAAAGGATCTTGAATACCATATCTCTTACCGCATAATTCAGTACTGACGCAAAGAGCAAGACTTTGTCTCAAGTTAAATGTAGAAAGTGGCGTTCTCCGTTCTTGTGCTTGTTCAATCGCATCACGCGGTGTAATATAGGTTGGTATGTTTTTAGGTAATTCGTACTCCATGTAATCATCTCTTATTCTTCAAGAGCAAAAAACTGTTTTTCTTCTTTTGTTGTCACTTAATACTTTGACAAAATGAATTTATAAATTTTTATCTCATTATGTGGTATATTTATCTCAAAATTTATAAAGATTGAATTTATTATCACATGTGGTGAGTATGTATGAGAGAATTAACGGATGTTGAACGTCAAATAGTAAAAGAATTGATCAAGAATCCTCGCGAGAGTGATAATGGTATTGCAAAACGTACCCGAATACCAGTAATGACGGTAAATCGAAAACGAAAATTGTTGGAATCTGAAGGATTAATTCAGTATTACACCTCATTACAAAAATCATCAAATGGGTTGCAACTCTTTGAAGTATCACAATTATATATTTTGAAATTTCGAGCTGGATTAACAAAAAAAGAGTATATCAAAAAGATTGAGTCCCAAAGTGAAAGTCGAGAATTTAATGCGAAATTTGTGAATACGTCATATCTTGGAGAAAAAGATGGACATTTAGCATTAGTTATGATATTAGAAGCACCGAATAAAGCAGCACTCACCGAAGAATTTAACGGACAGATTATTCCTTTTATACGTTCGTGTTTTGGTGAACACGCAATAGAAGATATTCAAGCAGTTCATATAAATGATACTATACGAGTACATCATAATTATCTACCTGAAAGTAATATGAAGGATGGGAAAATGAAAAAAGATTGGCCTGACGAATATATTTTTGTGGATGACATTTCATTTTCACCCAAGAAAAAAGAGTGAGTTGGGATAATCTGATCAAACAGAATATTTATAAATACTGTACACGTTTACTCTCCTATGTTAGATATAAAATATATTCGTGAATTTTCTGATATAGTCAAAGAGAACATGCAAAAAAAAGGCAGAAAAGATGTTTCTGTTGTTGATGAAGTTCTAAAAATTGATAAATCTTATCGCTCACTCTTACAAGAAGAACAAGATGTTCGTGCGTCTCGAAATACAATAAGTAAACAGATAAATGAAGCAAAAAAAAAGGGTGAAGATATCAAACCGCGCTTAGCACAAGTACAAGAAAATCCGCAAAAAGTCAAAGAGCTGACTGCCAAACGTGAATCAGTTTATGCTGAGCTTATCACAAAACAAAAAACAATTCCAAACATCATGCATAAAGATGTCCCAATTGGAACAAGTGATGCTGATAATGTTGAAGTTGAGCGAATAGGCGACATACCGACATTCTCATTTGCACATAAACCGCATCAACAAATTGCAGTTGATTTAGGAATGGCTGATTTTGAAAGTTCAGCTAAAACATCGGGTAATGGTTTTTATTATATACAGGGAGACTTAGCTCT
>JBLKOV010000053.1:0-4627 GCA_047603085.1 Candidatus Woesearchaeota archaeon | reverse complement strand
GTCATGGATAAAAACGCTATCTTAGGATATGTTACAGAAAAAGATTTGTTAGAATATGCACAAAAAACACAAACAAAAATCGAACACATAAAACTGAATCAACCACCTATTGTCCCCGAAGAAACCCCGCTACATATAGTAAAAAATGTTTTAACTTATTTTCCTATTATTATGGTAAAAAAAACAAGTAGTTATGGTATAATTTCACGCGAAGATTATATGAAGAATATAGCGTAAAATACTATATTATGTACAAAATATCTATTATAAAAAAGACTACATTTATAAATCAGAAATAAATTCACTCAGTAATGACAAACTTATATAACACTCTAGATACTTATATAGTGAACAAAGCTAATATTTTAAGCTTCAATAAGAAAGCTACTAAATCTATTAAAGGAAAAGCTCTTCTATCACTCGCACAATTACTGGACGGACGAGCTATGTTTGACTCCCAGAAAAAAACAGTTGTGAAAACAAACAAAAAAATAGGCTCTTTTCAGAAAAGAACTGAGAGTATAGAGAACTTTCTTTCATATACAGCAAATAAAATAAAAAATCATAGTCAAAAAAACGAAATTATATCGCATATGATTGATATGTTGCATTTGTCGCAAAAGAAAGTAAAGTCATATGATAATCAACTTATAAAAAATGCCGAAGATAGATTATACGACCAAAAAACTAATCAATTGTCAACAATTGTAAATGAACCACGAGTTGAGTGTTTGAATGTTTCTTATACGCCAAAAATATATAATTTTGAAAATCAACATAAACCTCTGCTACTTTTACCCCCATCCAGGCCAAAATTAAAAGGAAAAGTATGTGTAAAATCAGTTCCAATTGATACACAAAAAATCGATACACCACCATTATTATGGAACATACTTTACGGAACACAACGTGCAATTGGATTCAGTAGATTTACGGCAGCGACAAATACTGATAATGTTTACGCAACTTCAAAAAGAATAGTTGCTGCTGGAATTATTGGTCTAGGTTTGATGGCATATAACACACATAAAGATAATCTCGAAGAACGAATTCACTTTCTCAATACAAATACACAGAAAATGCAAACGGATTCGTATGACATATCACAACATAAGTTTTATAAGAAAGACTAACAATATCTAATATCATGAATATTGCAAAAGAAAAATTGCTTGAGTACATTCTTTACTTTTCAAGTGTTTTTCTCTATATGTGGATGAATTACGTCATTATACTCAAAATCGGGTCGTTTATTGGACTTGATTTTGAAGTTCGGATTTTTATAGTTCTGCTCATCCTTTCATTTTCGTATTTGATATCAGTTCGATTAGAAAGGCAAATATCAAATAAATTTACACGAATGCTCTACGTATTTGCTGTATACTGGATGGGACTTATTTTTATTTCATTTGTAACCTTGATGCTTTATGATACAATTAGTCGTTTTTATCAAATTCCATTTATTATTACAATGGGTATCATGCTTATACTTTTTTTTTGGATTATACCTATTGCACTCAAAAATGGTAAGAAACTTACGATAAAAGAATTAGAGTTTACTCATAAAAATATTACAAAACCAGTAACCATTGTACAACTCTCAGATCTCCATCTTGGTTCTATCCATACGCATAAATTTCTCCCCCGTGTGTTTGAAAAGATAAAAGATCTTGAATATGATGTCATTTGTATTACAGGAGATTTAGCGGATGGAAGTGCACCTATCACACACGAAACAGTTGAAGCATTTGAACACATACAAAAACCCGTATTTTTTGTTAGCGGAAATCATGATTACTTAAATGGAAAAGACCGATTCTTTAAAGCCTTAGAACAAACACCTATTACTGTATTAGAATCAAAAAAAAGAAAAGTAAAAGGTATAACATTTTGTGGAACTGCATTTAGTAAAGTAAGAAATTATGCATACACTGAATTAGAAAAGCTTAAGCTTCCAAAAGATTCATACGTAGTTCATCTAAACCACATTCCACTAAATATCAAAAAGCTTTCTGAGTTCCCTGTGAATTTAATGATCTGCGGCCATACACATCATGGTCAAATTAAACCCGCACATATTTTTGCAAAATTAGTCTATAAAACATATAAAGGTTTACACGCCCATAATCAAACTTTTATGTATATATCACCAGGTACTGGAAACTGGGGTCCGCCAATGCGAATCGGGACACGAAATGAAATTACGATTATTCGCTTAAAACCTGAACAAGAGAATTGAATCATACCGGCTCAGCCAATTTTTTGAGTGATTTATACATTAGTTAAAGACACAAGTATATTATAATGAAAAATATTGTTTTTGTCTTTAACTAGTTAGTAAACGACGAATCGATATATGATCTATTGCCGTCGTTTACTACATCTTCAAAACTTATATACCTCTTTTTAACTGTGCTGCATCCCCGTAAGGGACGTCCCCCTGCGACGCACCCGTTATATTTCTCAAAGAAGTTTTGACCTGATGATGTAAAAATCACTCGTTTTTATGACAGTGTCATTTTTGGCTCAGAATATAATCTCGCAGTATCATTTCTTTGTGTATTCGGCACATAATTTTGTAATATATGTTTTTCGTGTTTCTTTTTGTATCTGTTTGATAAAATCTGCTGTTTTTTTTGTGAAGAAATACTGTACATAGGGAATACTCTGTAATGATTCAACAGTTTCTTTTGGTTTTTTTACCAGTCCGGCTTGTTTATTACGTGATGTTTGGGATAATGTGGTAGCAAGAAAATCCGCAAAACCACCATACATAAAAAAATGTGTTTGTGATATAGAGTTTTTTGACAGAAGGTTATCCAAAATTTTTGTACATATTACAGCTTGTATGTTTTCTGAGATACCTGCGTATTCTGCACGTCCAATAATAAATGAACAAATATTTTTACATATACTGAGTAATTGCATTTCTCGTTGGGATGCTTTGTGTGTTTGGATGAAAAAATGAGGAGTTTGTATCCTTCGTTTAATTCTGTCTGCTGAAGGACCACTTAATGTTGCAAAATAACTCGAATCTTTTGATTTGGCGAGCATTGGTCCACTCAAGTAAAGTGACTTAGGAAATATATCACAGGGTAACTTACCATTTTGTGTAACGCCTTTTGATACAATGATTACATGTTGCTCATTAAAACTATTTTTATATAAGTGTAACACTGATGCGGGTATAGCAAGAACAATGACGTCTTGAATCATATCAGTCATATCTGTTGTGAATGTTACGCGGGGATATTTTTTTTGCAGTGATGAAGATACTGTAGTATCATAGACATACACCGTGAGTAGATGTGTTTTTCTCCAAATTTGTATAAGTAATTCCGCAAATGATCCTGAACCAACTATTCCGATGTGCATATATTCATTTTTTTTTGAAGCTTTAAAAGACTTTTTGTTTGGTACTAAAAAAGTAAAAAGCCATGTACATTTTTTATGACTGAGTATAAAAATAGGAACATTTATATGTCGTACAGGCCATAGTATATATGTTTGAAAAGCGAAAATTCTCGTGAAAATATATAAATACTTCGCAAATAATCGAAACATTTAAATATAAGTTATGCGATTAATTTATAAAACTAGTGAATGGTAAACAGAAGAATTGTTGTTTGGGGGAATTAACATTTTAGTGTTTGCTTGCCACTTTCGTAGGGGGAAAGACGATGGTAGGTTATGTTCGTAAATGTCCAGAGTGTGGAAGTGTAAATTTATTTACTAACGCAGAAAAGGGCGAAGTTATTTGTAGAGACTGTGGTTTTGTCATTGAAGACAACATGGTAGATTTCTCACAGGAATGGAGAGATTTTGAGGACAGTGATGAAATGAAGCGCCGTACTGGTGCTCCGATGACGTACACTCAGTATGATCAAGGTTTAGGTACTGAAGTTGGTCAGAAATCTGACTTATATGGATTAGGTCAAAAATCTCGGAATAGATTTTTTCGATTGCGTAAATGGCAATATCGTATATCAACTGCTATTGAGCGAAATCTGAAATTAGCATTAGCTGAATTAAAACGAGTTTCATCATATTTGAAATTACCCAAGAGTGTTGAAGAAGAAAGCGCTCGTATTTATACATTAGCAGTACAAAGAGGGCTTGTTCGAGGACGGAGTATGGAATCAGTTGTGGCTGGTGCATTATATGCAGCTTGTCGACGACATGAAGTACCACGTACATTAGATGAATTAAGTGAAGCTAGTGGTATTGATAAAAAGGAAATTGGACGAACGTATCGGTTTGTCACACGTGAACTTGGGATAAAAATTTTGCCTTCAAATCCTGCAGACTATATTGCGCGGTTCTCAACATCATTAAAGCTCTCACCTGAGACACAGTCCAAGGCTGTAGAAATCTTGGAAAAATCACAGACATTTGAATTAACTTCAGGTCGAGGTCCAACTGGTATTGCTGCAGCGTCTTTGTATGTTTCAGCATTATTACATGGTGAGAAACGAACACAACGAGAGGTTGCAGATATAGCTGGCGTAACAGAAGTAACTATTCGGAATCGATATAAAGAACTCCTTGATGAGATAAAACTAGACAAAGAAATAAAAAAGATCAAAAAACGTGAAAGCTTAGAGTAGTCTAGTAACAGGGAGTATAT
>JBLKOV010000052.1:0-4637 GCA_047603085.1 Candidatus Woesearchaeota archaeon | reverse complement strand
AAGCAGGTTGTGTTGTACCTCCAAAAGCAAATCTTGGAAATTTAAAAGAACAATTGCAAAATACTGTTCGAGTCAAAACAAAAAATTCACTTGTATTACAGATGCGTGTGGGAACTGAAGAAATGTCAATAGAAGATGTTTCAGAAAATATTCAATTACTTTATGATTCAATAGTTCATCACTTACCAAAAGAAGAAAATAATGTTGACTCTGCGTATGTGAAGAAGACTATGAGTAAGGCGGTGAAAATACAATGACTACAGCTCAAATAAATCCTCAAAAGAAAGAAGCAGTATCATATGTGCAGAAACTTCTTGATCAATACTCAATTATTGGTGTTGTAAACATGGAAGGTTTACCAACTACTACTGTACAAAAAATGCGTAGCATGTTGCGAGAAAAAAATATTGACTTGCGCATGGCGAAAAAACGTTTATTAAAAATTGCATTTGAAGAATCAAAAAAAGAAGGTCTCAAGGAGCTCGTACCGCATCTAAAAGGTATGCCTGCGGTTATCTGCACGAATGATAATCCTTTCAAGCTCTACAAGATGCTTCAAGCGAATAAATCAACTGCTCCTGCAAAAGGCGGGCAAGAAGCACCAAAAGATATCGTTGTTCCTGAAGGACCAACTGAATTTGCTCCTGGTCCAATTATTGGAGAACTAGGTAAATTTGGTATTAAAGCAGGTATTGATGGTGGGAAAGTTGCAATTAAAGCCGATGCAGTAGTCGTAAAAGAAGGAGAAACAATTTCCGCAGATTTGGCAGGAATTCTTACTCGTTTAGGAATTGAACCAATGGAAATCGGTCTTGATTTACGAGCTGCAGTTGAGGATGGAACACTTTTCACACGTGATGTATTAGCAGTTGATGAAGACGAATATATCTCAAATATTACTCAATCTCATCGTTGGGCTTTCAACTTAGCGGTTGAATGTTCAATATTCACACCTGAAACAACGGAGTTATTGATAAGTAAAGCATTTACTGAATCAAAAGCTCTTGCATTATCAGAATGTATTGTTTCAAAAGATGTCATTGATGAGTTACTAGGTAAAGCACATAATAGTGCGTTATCGGTGGAACAACAAGTTAAATAAATATTACGGAGGCGTAAATCATGGAATATGTATATGCAGCAATGCTAATTCACAAAGCAGGAAAAACGATCGATGAAGCTACAGTAAAAAAAGTTTTAGAAGCAGCAGGTGTTACACCTGATGAATCACAAGTAAAAGCTTTAGTAGCAGCTTTAGACGGAGTCAATATTGATGAAGCTATTGAAAAAGCGGCAACAGTAGCAGCTCCAGCGGCGGCAGCAGCTCCTGCAGAAGCAAAAGCTGAAGAGAAGAAAGAAGAACCAAAAGAAGAGAAGAAAGATGATGGCGCAGCAGCAGCTGGCTTAGGTTCACTATTCGGATAGATAACTCTATCCCTTTTTATTTTAAAAAAACACAGTTGAGAATCACATGTCAGAAAAAAATACAGAAGAATTATTGAAATCTTATAAGGATTTAGTTGAAAAAAAGGAATCCTTATTCGTTGAGCAGCAAACTATTTCGACTCAGATTAAACACACGATTGATGAAATCAAAAAACATCGTGATGTTCGAGATACTTTTACAAAGAAAGTACAAGAAGAAAAGAAAAAGCGAAATGAGTTAAATGCTGAAATTAAAAAGTTAATTACTGAAATTAAAAAAGTACAAGGTGATACACCTCAAGTACCTCGAGATCGTTCAAAAAAACCTTTAACATACGGTCGAGTCAAAAAACAAATTCAAGATCTTCAAACAAAGATGGAAACGGAAGCGTTACCATTTGATAAAGAGCAACAGTTAATGAAACTTGTCAAAGAGAAAAAGAAATTACTTGATCAAGTACAGAAAACTGAAGGTTCTGATAATTCCAAAATTGGTCGAGAACTTTCAAAACTGAAAAAAGAATCTGATGTTATTCATAAAGAAATTCAGGATGCAGCTCAGAAATCACAAGAAGAGCATGAAGCATTACTATCATTGTCAAAACAAGTAGATACTCTGCGTGAGAAAGAAAAAGGAATTCGTTCTGAAATAGATGCAACAAAAGCAGAATTGAAGAAATTACGGGCGGTAGTAAAACCACCTCAAACGCGAAAAAGAGTATCAGTTCCGCGACAACCAACTCGTTCAGATGCAGAAATTGAAAAACGTGCAGAAGTTGTTGAAGAAAAGCTTAAGGGTAAGAAGAAGCTTACAACTGATGATTTATTGGCATTACAAGCAATGCCAGTTTCTAAGGATAAGAAGTAATTTTTTATCCTCTTATCAAAAAGATGATATTCTTTTAGAGTGAAACTTAATAAGTTATTCCTGTCAGGCACAGCCAAAAAAATGAGTGATGTATACATCATCAGGTCAAAACTTCTTTGTAAAGTATTACTCGTGCGTCGCAGGGGGATGTCGTTGGCGGGGATGCAGCACCATAGGGGGGAGGTATGTAAGTTTTGAAGATGTAGTAAACGACGGCAATAGGGTTATATACCGATTCGTCGTTTACTAACTAGTTAAAGACAAAAACAATAATTTTCAGTATAATATACTTGTGTCTTTAACTAATGTAAAAATCACTCAGAAAATTGTGTGCCTTCCGTCACATAATTTTATATAGTGACGTGTACATAGCCTATATATGCAAAAACAAGGTTTTATAGAATTATCGACTAATGCGTTTGTTGTTATCAGTTTAGCTATATTTTTATTGTGATTCTGCTGTAAGAAAGAGAAAAAGTATTACTTATGTAATACTGTTATTATTTTTTTTCCATGTAGCCAGTTGCGCCACAAGTTAATCGATCTTTATGTTCTGCCATGAAGTAACCTTCGCCCTTTTTTGGTGACCATTTATTCTTTCGAACTAATTTTCCATCTTTTACTTCATATTTGTTTGCGACTGAATATACTTTTTTTGCCATGTTTATGCCTCTGCCTTTTCTTCTTCAGCTGGTGCAACCTTATGTTTTTCGACAACATATTTTGGTTCAAATTGTGCTAAAGCTTTTTGTGAATTATATACATACGCCGTTATTTTTGTGCTATTTGCACCGAATTTTGCATCAAGGCTTGCAATAACAACGAGCTCTTTATCAGCCTTCTGTTTTTTTGCAATAGTCTCTTGAATCTCTGCTCGAGATGGCGTTGCTTTTTCTAAAAAGTGTACTTCTGCTTCTATAATTTTTCTTTGCATAGATTTATTTTGTGTTTCTGATAGTATTTTTAATTCCATTTTATCGTACCTTAATTGCATATTCTCCATTACGAGTAATATTCAATTTTTCTGCTATTTCTGATTTTGAAACATCAGTGATAATAATTCTTCCAAACCAACTTGTCGTGAGTGGTTCTTTTGGATCAAGTGGGCTGACATCATCAGTTGTCAAAACCTTTGTTAATTTACCTGCTTGTTTTTTTGCCATTTTTTTCCTCTACTTTGCTGCTTTTTTTTGAGCTTCTTCTAATACCCATTCAACTTTGCCTAAACCTGGCTGTCTCATTGTTAAACCAAATTTTGGATTAGATACGTCTTTGTAACTCACAGCTATAACTCGTGTTCGACAAATATCTCCTGCCTTTAATGAACGACTTGATTGTTTACCTTGCAGTGATTTTTCTTTTGAAAAACTTACAAAATCATCCATTGTTTGTGAAATGTGAATCATTCCTTCAATAGGTCCAAGTCCGATGAATGCTCCAAATTCTGCAATATCAAGAATTTGTCCTTGGAAAACTTCTTGTAGATCAATTCGAAATACTAATGCATCAAATTGGACTTCGTAAAATGCTGCTCCATCACCCGGGATGACAACACCATCTGAATATTCAAAGACGTCTAGTACGTCAATAACAATACCGATATCTTTTGAAATAAAAGATTCGTATTTTTCTTTTAATTGTGCGATTATTCCTTCATCAATTGAATTCCCGAATAAATTAGGGGGTATTCTTACAGTATCTTGTAATCTTATTTTGTAAAACATGTTTTACCTCTATACTAGTTCTATATGGTTTTTTTGTCGCAAAATTGCAACAGTTGTTCCAATTTCTTGGAGTCTTTTTTTCAGTAATTTGTCCTGAGTTGCAACAATTGCATGCGTGTGTTCTAAACAATACGAAACAATTGCATCATCTGCTGTATCCGCACTGGAGTGCGCTACAATTTCACAATGCTCTAAGGCAAATTGCTTTGCAAGCTTAGCGTGTTTTTCGTTTTGCTCAATGAGTTTATCTAATTCATCAAGTGTCTTTTGCATAATGATGAATTTTGTTGCAATAATCTTTGATAATTCTTCGATAACATCAACTTTATGTGTAAAAGGTATGAACACAAAATTTGTATCAAGGACAATTATCACTGTGTAGAAAAGGTATCAATGTTTGATTTATAAATGTTGCTCTTTTCGCAGCTCCTTAATCCTATGAATTAACACAAACTTGAGTTCTACACTTAACTCTTCTTCTCTTGCAGATGTACATCATGTATTACTAGTTGGGCACAGTTTTCTGACTCAGTATGAATCGTTGTTTTTCCAAGCACTATTTTTTGTGAAAAATTCGGGCCATCTAGTACAAGACTTTCAAATTCTCCACCCTCGCCAGC
>JBLKOV010000051.1:0-4655 GCA_047603085.1 Candidatus Woesearchaeota archaeon | reverse complement strand
TTTTGTTCGCGTTTGTTTTTTCGTGACTTTTTTGCTTGTCGGACGTTTCAGAGATTTTTTTACTGCTTTTTTGGATGACTTTTTAGTCGATTTTTTCACCACTTTTTTCGTTACAGGCTTTTTCACTGATTTTTTCGTGACTTTTTTAGCAGTTTTTTTCTGAGCGACTTTCTTTGGTGGCATAATTGGCACAACTTCAGAGCGAATAGGTTCAACTAAAACTTCTTGCTCAGACTTTTGTTGTACTGTTCCTGCTGCATAAATTAATGCTAACAGTAAGTAAATTCCAATAATTCCTAAGCCAACATCATATACAGTTACTGTGTGTAACACCGAATACACTACATTTGCTAATAATGCAATAGTGAATAATGTTGCGCTCACAATAAATCGTTTTGATGTTGTGACAAACGATAATAATAATAATACTGCAAAAATTGGTATAAAGAGTAGTTGGAAAAATACCAATGATTCGTCTAATGTCGTAATTGTTCCGAGCAATAGTACGAGCGCTAGTAATTGCGCTATGATAATTGTCATATATAGTTTTCTCATAACGAGTGGTAATGCAACGATGTTTATAAATGTTTCTATCACACAGTGAATACACTATTATGCAAAGTTTTTTATGGTATAAAGAATTTTCTTCGTACATGTTAAGTGAATCTGCAAAAAAATCATTAGAAAAACAACATTATAGTCTTGTCGGTCAACATAGCGCAGTCAAAGTCTGTGGATGGACCAAAAATATGATTAATGGACTGGGTGGTTGTTACAAGCTCACATTTTATGGTATTATGAGTAATCAGTGTATGCAAATGACAACATCCATTAGTTGTGCAAATCGATGTACATTTTGTTGGAGAGGATACAAAGCACCCGTATCAAAAGAATGGAAGTGGGGCGTTGATAATCCCGTTATGATTCTTGAAGATGCACTCAAAGCTCACCATAAACGGTTATGTGGATTTAAAGATTCAAAAAAAGCAAATCAAGCACTATATGAAAAATCTCTGACTGTTCGACATGTTGCTTTATCACTAACTGGAGAACCCATTATGTATCCTCGTATTAATGAACTGTTAACACAATGTCATGCAGAAGGTATATCAACATTTCTTGTCACAAATGCACAGTATCCCGAATCAATTCGCGATTTAGCACCTGTTACACAATTATACATAAGTCTAGATGCACCAACAAAAGAATTACTCAAAACAGTCGATGTGCCATTATTTCCCGATTATTGGGAGCGATTACACAAAAGTCTAGAATATATGAAAGAGAAAACACATCGAACAACCATCAGATTGACAATGATAAAGGGTTTGAATGATGTTGACGAGGAAAAATATGCGCAACTCATTAAAAAAGCAAATCCTGATTTTCTTGAGATCAAAGGATATATGCATGTTGGTGAATCTCGCGAGAGATTATCCAAAGAACACATGCCCACACATGAAGAAGTCAGAGAATGGGGACAAAAAATTGTTTCTCATTTACCCGAATTCAAACTTATGAGTGAACATGTGCCGTCCAGTGTTGTGTTAGCCGCACAAAAAAAATTCTGTATTGATAATGTCTGGCATACATGGATTGATTTTGAAAGATTTCACGAATTAGCAGTCGCACAAAAACCAATTCTTACACAAGATTATATGAAAAAAACACCAAAAGTAGGATTATCACAAAAAACAACTGCTGAGTATTTTGCTCTTTTAGTAAAAAGAAGAAAAAAATAATACTTTCCCAACAAATTTTTATCCAAAAGACATTTAAACAAAACCCAATTATCAAAAAAAGGTGAAAATATGAGTGAAGATGAAAAATCATGTTGTGGTGGCGGATGTCATTCACATAACGAAGGTCCAAAGATTGAAGAAATTGCATATAATAATCATTTTATGATTAATACGTTAATTTCATTGTTGATTGATGAAAAAATTATTTCTAAAGAAAAACTTGAAGAAAAAATTCAGCAAGTACAAGAAGAACAATTAAAAGCATACGAAGAATTACAAAAATCAGAAGAAAAAAAAGATAATTAATCTTTTCTTTTTTTTTCTAACCGTTGAATTTGATCGCGTATTTCTATTGCTTTTTCAAATTCTAAATTTTCAGATGCTTTATTCATTTCCTTTTGTAAGTCTTCAATCATAGATGGAATTTGTGCATTCGGAATACTCTTTATATCCTTTACTTTGGCAATTTGTGATTGGGGAATTTCTTTGATTATTGTTTTAGGTACAATTCCATGTTTTTTATTATATGCCATTTGAATCTCACGTCGTCGATTAATTTCAGATATAGTCTCTTTCATTGAATCGGTCATAGTATCAGCATAAAATAAAACACGACCTTGAGTATTTCGTGCCGCACGCCCACATGTTTGTATTAAACTCTTAGTGTTTCTCAAAAAACCTTCCTTGTCAGCATCAAGTATTGCAACTAATGCAACCTCAGGTACATCTAATCCCTCTCGTAAAAGATTTATGCCAACAAGTACATCAAATTGTCCGAGTCGTAATTGTCGAATAATTTCTGTTCGTTCAAGTGTTTCAATCTCAGAATGTAAATATCGCACTTTTAATCCTTTTTCAGCTAAGTATTCCGATACATTCTCAGCCATGCGTTTTGTTAATGTTGTGACAAATACCCGAAAACCTTGTTTTATTGTTTGCGTAATTTCTAAAACCAAATCATCCATTTGACCACTCTTAGGTCGAACCGTAATTGGAGGATCTACTAAACCAGTTGGTCGAACAATCATTTCCGATACTTGCTCACTCACATCTAATTCATATTTTGCAGGAGTTGCGCTCACATACAGTATCTTATCAAGTTTTTTATCAAATTCTTCAAACGTTAGCGGTCTATTATCATACGCACTTGGTAAACGAAACCCATAGTCAATTAAACTTTTTTTTCGCGACCGATCTCCTTTATACATTCCATGTACTTGTGGTATTGTCACATGGGATTCATCAACAATAACCAAATAATCTTCTGGAAAAAAATCCATTAATGTAAAGGGGGGAGTTCCTGGTTCTCGTCCGTCAAAATGTCGAGAATAATTTTCAATTCCATTACAAAAACCCATTTCTTTGATGAGTTCTAAATCATATTGTGTTCGTTGTTTTAATCTATGCGCTTCTAATTGATCAAGTTTAGGTAATTGTTCTTCTAACTCTTCTGTAATTGATTGTATTGCAGACTCAATTTTTGCATCAGATACAACATAATGCCGCGCAGGAAATAAAATATATGTCGAATATGCCTCAAGTCGTTTACCATTTTGCGCATCAACAAGATGAATACTCTCTACTTCATCATCAAATAATTCAATTCGGATGATATGTTTTGCATATCCCGGTATAACATCAATGACATCGCCTCGAACACGAAATCGTCCCGGCTGAATATCAGTATCATTTCGTTCATATTGCATATGAACAAGATTTTTCAAAATTGTTGTTCGACTCGTATTTTCTCCAACACTAAATGTTTGTGAAAAACCTTTGAATTCATCAGGATCCCCAAGACCATATATACACGAAATTGAAGAAACAATTATGACATCTTTTCTTGTTGCAAGCGACATTGTCGCTTTTAGTCGTAATTGTTCGATTTGTTGATTTACCTGACTGTCTTTTTCAATATACGTATCACTTGCTGCAATATAACTTTCTGGCTGATAATAATCAAAATATGAGACAAAATATTCTACTGCATTTTCAGGGAAAAATTTTTTACACTCTGCATATAACTGAGCCGTGAGCGTTTTATTATGGGAAAGAATTAATGTGGGTTTTTGCAAAGCAGTAATAATTCGGGCCATCGCATGTGTTTTTCCACTACCTGTGACTCCTAATAATGTTTGTCTTTTTTTTCCGTTAGAATATCCATCTAACAATTGTTTTACTGCTTTGGGCTGATCACCCTTCATATCATAATCAGTATGTAAGATAAATTTGTCCATAATATATGGACAAGTCTTATTCTTTAAAAATATGAAGTTTTTGTTCAAACATCAATCGTTTTTAGAGTACGTTTGATCCTTATACGTTTCAAATACGTTTCTTAGTGTACTAAGTTCAAAATCTGGTTGATTTTCAATGAATACTTGATTCGGAACTTGAATACGGACATTTTCTAATCCACGCAGATATTCAGTGCTGATCCCTACTTTATCAGCAAACATATAAGCTTCTCCGGAACGTACATTTTTTGGAGATTGTTCTAAAAAATCTTCAACTTTTTGATAGAGTCCTTGACGGTTTTGGTTATCTTGTTCCTGGAAGTGTTCGGTAATTGGTTTTGCAAGATATGCACACGAACCAATTGAACCTACAGCACCTAATAAACCGCACAATGTTTGTAACCGAATACTATTCTTGGATTGTAAACCTGTTTTTTTCATAAAAAAGAGAAATACGGCAGATATATATAAATGTTTCGAAAATGTTATTACTAAATAGTTACAAACTAAAACTCTTCATACTCTTCATCTAAATCAAGAACGCCTTTTTTCTTCAAAAGAGGAATGTGGTTTGGTTTGTACTTAAATACAACGTCTCCCTTCTCATCTCCACCAAACTCCCAGGGTTCAATAATTAAAATATCACCTTCTCTTGTCCAGAGTTTTCGCTTTAATT
>JBLKOV010000050.1:0-4676 GCA_047603085.1 Candidatus Woesearchaeota archaeon | reverse complement strand
CAAACGGGCTACCTTGAGGGGGTAGTAGGCTAAGCCTTACGCGGGTTCGAACCCCGTCCTTCGCATAAAATAGAAGAACGATTATGTTCTTCCTAAATTCAATTCAATTCTTTTCACCAATTCTTGTGGATCAAATGGTTTTACCATGTAATCATCTGCACCTGAATTGATTGACTTAAATTTGTCAACAATCTGACTTTTTGCCGATAGTATGAGTACCGGTGTATCTTTTGTTTCAACCATCGTCCGTAATTTTGAACATACTTCAAAACCATTCATATTTGGCATCATTAAATCTAATATAACTAAATCTGGTTGAACCTTCTGAGCAATTGCTAATGCTTCTGAACCCGAAAACGCTTCATAAATTTGAAACGAATCTTGCAAAGATAATTTAATCAGATTCACAATATGCGGCTCATCATCGACTACTAGTATTTTTTTTTGTTTTTTACTCATTTCCATACACCTCATAATCGATTAACTTCAATGTTAATCATTAAAGTTATATTTGAAAGATTAACTATATAAATATTGTGCTACTTGAACATATAGTTTTAGAAAAAGAAATTACACATTTTTTATGTGTATTTGATTTTTTTGCACTTCAAACACCACGTCTTGACCGTCCTCAAATTTTGCGAGTTTTGAAATAACTTCTGGAAGTAACATGCGATTACCCCGGTAATCAACGCCCATAATAAGCTGTTGGACTGTGTTTTCTGACTGAGGATTCTCTTGTAATTCCGTCAATAAATCATCAGCTGAAACATGTTTTTCAGCTTGTTTTTTACTCTTGAATTCAACAGTTTTCTCATACAGATATTGCGCTATTTTATCAGGTACATCTATACCAGTTGCCTTCATAATTCCCTGAAGACCAGGCGAGATATTTGCTTCAATCACAACAGAACCCCGAGGTCCCTGTAGTAAATCGACACCACAGATATCACATTTAAGCGCTTTTGCGGTTTCAATTGCGATTCTTCGAGCTTTAGGATCAAGCAATACTGCCTCTCCAGTACCACCCGCATGAATATTTGATCGCTTTTCATCACCTTGCGCTTTTCGATTCATTGTAGCGACGACTTTATCTCCAACAACGATTGCACGAGTATCTGTTCCACCAGTTTCAATGTATTCCTGTATTAAAAATGGTTGCTTTAATGACACCAATGCATCCAGTAATGAAGATGCTGCAGCATAACTATCAGCGAACATGACACCCTTACCTTGAGTTCCTTGTGGAAATTTTAATATAACTGGATAAGAAATAGATTGAAGTATTGCTTTTGCAGCATTTGGTGTAGCAGATAAATATGTCTTTGGTGATGGAATTTTCGATTTTTCAAGTGCAATATGAGTCAGAATTTTATCATGAACAATAGTAAACGCATCTTCATTTACTGGAACATATGCATTTTGTGATAAATGAGATGTGAGTGCTTTTGCAACAATACCGTAATTAAATGACCCTTTAACATACGCACAATCATACGACTCTAAAGGTTTTCCCTGATAGGAAACTTGCGTATTATCCCCATTTGCTCCAAGCGTAACCTCTATTTCTTTAATATTTATCATATCTACGACATCAAAATATTTCTCCATTGCCTCGGCAGTAAGTTTACTACTTTGACTACCTAAACTTATGACAGCTGCTTTTAACATGTTTTCTCACCACTTTTCTTAGCTGTTTCTTTTGACGGGTCAATTAAAAACCCTTGTTTTAAGATATTTTTCCCAATTAAAACTTTATAATTCATATGACTTCTGTTATACAGCGTAAAATCAGCCTCAATTTGATTTCCACCAATATCAATGCTTAAATGTACGACTGGACGAATACTTCGACCATGGCTTGATACAATACTTTTGGTTTTTGTAATCGGGCCCAACGATAATTCACTTGCAAGAGTTAAATCAATAGAGCTATTATCAGCACCCGTATCGATTTTTGCGAGTATCTTACGCGCATCTCCATTTGCATCTTTTATCGTAATTTCTTCAATTAATCCCAATATTTTGTTTGATTCAACTTGTCTCATATACTCAGAAAAAACACAGTATGCTTTATATCTTTTTCGATATCCTTTGCCGCTTACTGAAAAAAAGACGAAATTAAAGTGTATACAAAAGATAACTTTATAAATAGAATATACCTAAAAATACCTAGGAAATTATTACACCATAACAAGCCAGTTAGTAATATCATTCCAACACAAATAGACAGATGAAGTAGAATGAAAGTTTTAATGTTAGGATGGGAATTACCGCCAATGTACGCAGGCGGAATCGGAATGGTTTGTTATGATCTCTTAAAAGAATTATCACAAAAAAATGTTGATGTAACGTATCTCATGCCTTTTGGACCAGAAGAATTTCACAATACGTCTAATGCCAAGGTTGTTATTGCGGAAAATCAAGTCCCACAAATTCAAAATGTTCATATTAAAAAGGTAAAAACACTTATTCATGCATATCATTCGCCACAAGAATATGAAGAAACGCATTCAACATTTACAAAGTCCACGCTAAAAACAACTCAAGGAAAAGCAAGAAAGCAACTCTACGGACCAGATTTATTCACAGAAGTTGATTTATTCGCGAAAAGATCATTTGAACTTGCGCACAACCTTGAGTATGATGTTGTTCATGCGCACGACTGGATGACATTTCCAGCAGCAACAGCGCTTGCTGATGCTCAAAATAAGCCACTTATTCTACATGTACATAACACAATTTTTGATCGTTACCTTGGTAATGCATCCCAACATGAAAGAGATATCGAATATAATGGACTTTGTCGAGCCGATACAATTATTGTCGTAAGTAATTATGTGAAAAATATTCTCATCACAAAATACAACATACCAGCAACAAAAATCGAAGTTGTACATAATGCACCAAACACACTTTTAAAACAAAAAGCACTTTCACAGAAAAAAGACTTGCGTGTTGATGAAAAAATTGTGCTTTTTACCGGTAGAATCACAGTACAAAAAGGACCTGAATATTTTGTTCACACTGCAAAAGCAGTCTTAGAGCATGAACCAAAAACGAAATTTATTATGGCTGGAAGTGGAGACATGTTTGCGCGAACAGTAAATCTTGCAGCAGAATTAGGTATTTCAAAACACTTTCTATTTACAGGATTTTATACAATGGAACAAGCTCACGCACTCTACTCAAGAGCGAATTGCTTTGTTATGCCATCTGTTTCAGAACCATTCGGAATTGTTCCGTTAGAAGCAATGGATTATGGTACTCCAACAATTGTCACTCGAACATCAGGGTGTAGCGAAGTACTAACTCACGCATTAAAGTCTGATTTTTGGGATATTCGACAAACAGCAAATAAAGTTGTATCGATTCTGAGATACCCTGCATTAGCAGAAACATTGGGAGAACATGGCCAACAGCAAGTTCGATCAATGAACTGGGGACAATCAGCAGACAAATGTGTTTCACTCTATCAGAGACACATATAAAAATAACGTACAAAAAAGAGGAAAAATGGTAAATATATGTTTTTATTTTCAAGTTCATCAACCTTTTCGGATGAAGCAGTACAGTGTATTTGACATCGGACATACTACGGAATATTTTGATGAAGAAAAAAATCGAGCAATTGCACAAAAAGTTGCACATAAATGTTATCTTCCAACGAATAAATTAATGCTTGATTTAATACATCGAACAAATAAAAAATTTAAAATTAGTTATAGTATTAGCGGTGTTGCTCTTGAACAATTCGCAAAATATACTCCAGAGGTCTTAGATACTTTTAAAGAACTGTATAAAACAGGCGCGGTAGAATTCATAGCAGAAACCTATTATCATAGTCTAGCTTATATCTATTCAAAAGATGAATTTGCAAAACAAATTGATCTTCATCAAAAAGCACTCAAAAAATATATTGGCGTAAAAGAAAAACCTACAACATTTCGAAATACTGAGTTAATATATAATAATGAGCTTGCAAAATACGTCGAAGATTTAGGATACAAAGTTATTCTTGCCGAAGGTGCAGACCATATAATGGGTTGGAGAAGTCCAAACTTCATCCACAGACCAGTTAATTGTTCAAACATAAAATTACTTCTGAAAAATTTCCGATTAAGTGATGATATCGCCTTTAGATTCTCCAATAGAGGTTGGGAAGAATGGCCGCTGAATGTTCAAAAATTCTGTCATTGGGTGAATCAATATAATGGAAGTGGTGATACACTCAATCTCTTTATGGATTACGAAACATTTGGCGAACATCAATGGGAAGATACAGGCATTTTCCAATTCTTAGCTGAACTTCCATTTGAACATCTAAAACATCCAGATAATACTTTTTTAACACCCGCTGAAACTGCGGAGAAATTCCCCGTTAGAGGTGAATTAGATGTTCACAATTTCATATCATGGGCAGATATGGAAAGAGATTTGACAGCATGGTTAGGAAATAAAATTCAACATAATAGTATTCAGGAGCTTTATGCTATAGAAGACATTGTAAAAAAAACAAAAGATGAAGAATTAATTGAATCCTGGAGGAGATTAACAACATCCGACCATTTTTATTACATGTGTACCAAGTGGTTTAATGACGGAGATGTTCATAAATATTTCAGCCCATATGAGAGTCCGTATGATGCATTCATAGCATTCATGAACATTTTGAA
>JBLKOV010000049.1:0-4685 GCA_047603085.1 Candidatus Woesearchaeota archaeon | reverse complement strand
AGTTTTTTGAGAAAATCTTTTTGCGGTAAATAATCAGAATCAAATATTAAAATATAATCGCTTTTTGTATATTTGAGCATATTATTCAAATTACCCGGTTTAAATCCTACGTTTTTTTTCCGTTTGTGAACAGTAATTTGTGGGTGTAGTTCTGCAAACTCTTTGAATTTTTTGGAAATTTCTGGTTTGTTACTATCGTCACCAATAAATATTTCTAATTTTTCTTTTGGATAGTCAAATGCAAGACATCGTTTTGCGCAGTTTATTGCTGCAAGTTCATTATATGTCGGAATATGTACAGTAACTGTTGGAAACTTTTTTCTATCTGTCACATATTGATATTTTTTCTGTTTTCCAAATAAAAACATGTATGTTGTTATACCAAGATATGTGATTGTGATGAGAAATGTGAAGATAAGAAAAACAGTGAATAACGAATCAAATATGATATGAAATATATCGAGTACTTCTCTTCCTTGAAGAAAGAATGGCTCAAAAAACTGTAAAATTGACCGTAATTGATTTTGATAAGTTACCATAATATCTGTCCTATTTAGAGTTTAGATTTTTTTTGCATTTATAAAGTTTTAGACTAGTGAATTTTCGTACAATGTAAGTAAACTCTTGTATAATTTTGATTTTTCTACAATTTTCTGATGATTTTGTGGATTTATTGCCCAGTATGAGCCAGTTTTGAGATTTACAAAGAAAATAGTATGAGGTTTTTGTGAAAATAACTCCCACTGATCATACAGTATTTTTATATTTTCTTTGGTATTTTCGCACGAAAACAAGTCGTAATTTTCTTTTTTTTCAAGTTTTTTTGCGCAAAATACCTGTTTTTTCTCTGACTTTGTTTGGAGCAAAACAGTTTGTTCATCTTGTACTGTAATTGAAGTATATATTTTTTTAAATGAATTTTTCATATCAAACATATGTTTTGTCCATTCTTGAATTTTCATAGATAGAATGTCTTTAAGATAATTTAAAAATATGTTTGTTTTGGTTTGTTGAAACATTTATAAATTACCGAGAACTTTTAGTTTTTATGAGTATTCAACAATCCGCGGTAGATTTGTATTATATGGCACAAGAGCTTAAAAACCAATTGGTTGGCGCAAAAATTGATCAAATCTATCAATATGAAAAAAAGACATTTGCTATTCGTTTTCATAAATCGGGTGTTGGAAAAAAAGAATGTATTATTGAGGTGCCAAAATGTCTGTATCTGACAAAAAATCGTCCATCGGCACCAAAAAAACAACTTGCGATGAGCGCATATTTTCGAAAATCTATTAAGGGAATGTTTGTAGAAGATATTTTTCAACCTGGTTTCACGCGAGTTATTTGCATGTCTCTTTCTTTTAAAGATGTGAAAAAATATGTTTTTTTTGAATTTTTTGACAAAGGTAATATTATTGTGTGTACACAGGAAAAAGATGAATATGTTATAGAAATGCCTATTGAAAACCAAAAATGGTCTGATAGAGAAATTCGAAAGGGTCAAGTATACATACCTGAGGCGAAAACATATCCGCATGAGCTGTCTCTCAACGATATTGGAGATATTTTGCGTCAATCAACCGATTCTGTGTCTAAAGTTTTCGCAACTGTTTTTGGTTTAGGCGGAATGTATGCAGAAATTGTCTGCAACTGGTCGAATATTCCACTTCAAGCAGTATATACAGATGATATGGCCGATTCGATTCAATCTTCGTTTGCATCATTGTTTTCTCAGAAATTAGCACCAAAAATTGTGCAAAATAAAAATGGTACTGCTATAAAAGCGATTCTCCCATTTTCGGGTGAACAATCGTATACCGAGTACAGTCAACCATTTGATGAGTATTGTACTCCTAAAATTGGTTCACAAAAAGAGGATGCGAAACTCAAAAAATTTCAAAAAGAACTCCAAAAAATAGAATCAATGATAAAGCATCAAGAGAAAACACAGAAAAAATTGGAAAAAGATAGTGTTGTGTTTACAGAAATAGGAAAGTATGTTCAAACACATTATCATAAAATGGAAACATATATCCAAAAAGGTCAAAAGGCTGAATCGTTACAAGATGATGAGTTATCAACATTTCTGAAAGAAAATCAAATTCTATCTATAGATAAAAAAGCAAAAACGGTCACGGTGGCAAAACATGAATAAACATTTTCTTCGATACAAAAAATGGGGATTTCCCCAACATGAAATAGTACTTCCTAAAACGCTTCGTATTCAAAAACCATTTGATTCCATTCCCTTTGATGATGCAATTTCGCTGAAAAAAATTTCATTTCTTGATAATGGATATTCATATTCGGCTCCATATTCTTTGGCTTCATCTGTTCCTTTTTTAACGGGGGCAATATATTTACAAGAAGCTGCTTCACAATTACCTGCGCAAATTCTCAGTCCAACGAGTGCTGATCGTGTACTAGACGCGTGTGCATCACCTGGTTCTAAAACGACTCAGTTATCACATATGATGGGGAATAAAGGGTTACTTATTGCAAATGAAAAGGAAAAAAAACGGATTGAAAAACTCTGTGTGAATCTAGATAGATCGGGGGTGAAAAATGCGATTGTAACGCAGTATGACGCTCGCGACATTCAAAAATTAGGTATGACTTTTACCAAAATATTGGTTGATGCCCCATGTTCTGGAAATTTTGTCATTGATCAAGACTGGCTTGAAAAACGAACACGTGATGATTTTGTGCAAATGGGTAAACTCCAAAAAGAAATTCTGTCTGCTGCCATTTCAGTATTAGAAAGCGGAGGAGAATTAGTTTATTCGACTTGTTCGCTTGAAATAGAGGAAAACGAAGAAGTTATTGAACATATTTTAGGCACTAACGAAGTTTCACTATTGCCCATTGATATTGCAATTGGTTCGCCTGGTTTAACTCAAAAAACACAATTTTGTCGTCGTTTATGGCCTGCACAGGATAAAACGCAGGGTTTTTTCTTGGCTAGATTGCAAAAGAAGTGATTATGGTAAAAAGAGATCTTTAAAAGGGTCCTGTAATTTTGTTTTTGGGTTTTGGTATGTTTGAGGCGCACAAATACAGCTAATGTGGGACTCTTGAAATTCTTCTGGACTAATTGCGAGTTTTTTCAGTATTACTTGGTGGATTTTTCTTCTCACTTTGTTTAAAGATAGCGCGGGCAATTGTTTCATAAGGGTAGTATATGATACGTACGCACAAATGTTACTACAATTTACTAAGAAAAGCATCGGAAGTTACTACCGTTCATCACAGATTGCTCTCAGTGGGTGTTCACTTCCTCATTTGCATAATGTCTAAGTTTGCTGTATTTATAAAATAGTTTATTTAATTTTTAAGTAGTAACAAAAACACAATGTTTTTAAATTTCTGTTATTTCTCTGTTCTATGATTAAATTATATAGTATATGTATTGTTATTTTTATCGTGTTACTGAGTGTTTTGTCTCTGGCAATACAAGAAGACGAGGTAGTTACTCAAACAGTTTCTGTTGAAGAAATAAAATATTATGTAGAATTTGAATCAGTTGCAACTAAGCCCTGTTATGCGTATAATAGAGAAGAATTACGGTATATATCATGAATTCACAAGAAAAAGATATGTTTGAACTAACCAAATGTCAACCTCAATGGCAGTACTTTAAGCAGAAGAATATGCCTTTTAATGGTCAAATTGACGATGAGTATGTACAGTCGCTTTCCTTTTATGTTAAATATGCCCAAAATGCTGATGAGCCTGTGAAAAAATTATATGAACCAACTCAGATACGAGTATTTGGTATTCCAAAAAACGGGGTTGGTAATCGTCTATATCTTGCAGAGTTTTCGTTACCCTTTATTGCTCGTTCTTTGGAGGACTATAATAAATTGGAGCGCTCATATGTTGAAGATGTCTTGGATGAGATTCGTGAAGATATGTTTCATGAAAGATTTTCACTAGAAGAAATTTTAACTCGGTGGGACTAAGAATTTTTACACGTTTACTTACTTACCTTACAAAACCCAAACTTATATAAGACTTCTTTCTTTTCAAACTTTTATGAATATACAAGATATACTTACAGAGCAACGAAATAAAATTACTGTTACTGATGTTCAAAAACAGAAAGCAGAACATTTTCTAAATCTATTACGGAAAAGTATTTCTGTATTAAATATAGACGCAGTTGTACAACTTGGTGGTTCATTAGCAAAAAATACCTTTCTTCCAGATGATTTTGATGCTGATGTTTTTGTTCGTTTTGCGCCGTCTTATCCAGATACTGAGTTATCAAAATTACTTCAAAATATTGTGAAAGAACTAAATATACCATTTGATATTGTACATGGTTCACGTGATTATGTCCAGCTAACATATGATGATTTAGCATATGAAATAATTCCCGTTTGTAGAATTGATTCTCCAGAAAGTGCAAGAAATGTCACAGATATGTCCTATATGCATGTTGATTGGGTGAATGCGCACACAAAAAATACTTCTTTGTGCGAAGAGATTCGGTTGACAAAAGTATTTTGTAAAGCACAACGAGTCTATGGTGCGGAGAGTTATATTGGTGGTTTTTCAGGTCACATAATTGATATTCTTGTTATTTATTATGGTGGGTTTTTGACATTACTTGAAGCATCACAAACATGGACTTCAAATTATGTGATTGACCCTGAAAACTATTATGGAGGAAAAGAGCC
>JBLKOV010000048.1:0-4689 GCA_047603085.1 Candidatus Woesearchaeota archaeon | reverse complement strand
ATATTTGTCAAAAACAAGACAAAGATAAAATCGTTGTTATTTCGGGTGTTGGTGTTCGAGAATATTACAAAAAAATTGGATATCACAAAGAGGGACCATTTATGGTAAAGAATCTGAATGATTGACGATATTTTAGAATAGATAAAGTAAGAAGTCCCATATGGGACAACTCTAATTAGTATTTCAAGTTCTTTGAAATTTTGAACTTAATACTGGACTTTGCTGGAATTTTAATTTTTTCTCCAGTTTGTGGGTTCACACCTGCTCGTGCTTTGGATTTAACTGTTTTAAAAGTTCCAAAACCTACAAGTTGAACTGATTCTTTTTTTGCTCCTTTCACAATTGCTGCAAGTGTAGCATCAAGTGCTGATTCTGAATCTGTTTTTGTTAATCCAGTTTTTTTCGCAATCGCGTCTATTAGATCTGCTTTATTCATTTGTTAATCACCTCTAAACTATGTTTAGTACTGTATTTTTGTGAACTCCAGTATTTAAACCTATCGGTTTTTACCCTTATTTTACGGGTTTTTTAGTGCTTTTTGGAATATTAGTACTGCTCTTTCAACACCTATTGCCTGTATAAAAGGTATTAATTTTGGACCCTTATCTCGAGATATTAATGCTTTGTACGCGTGTGTGAAAAAGTCTTTAGGCGCTATTCCTTTCTCTTTACAGAAGTGATATACTTCCAAGCCTATTTTTTCTGGGTCAGATTCAGTTTGTAATTTTTGTATCAGATATTCAAATGCAGGTGCTACATGTTCTTCAATTACATGTTTTGTTTCATCCGATACGATAAACTTAAATTCATCTGGTGCATAATGCAAAATCCAATTTTTTGCGCATTGTATCCGAACCTTAATTCGTTTTTCCTCAATATTTGTATGAGATTTTTTCAAAAATTCATACGTTTTTTCAACATCTAACTCAAATATTTGAAGAATCGTTGTTATATGACGAAAACCTATCTGTTCTTTTTGGTCTTGGGGTTTTACTGGTTGAATTTGACTTAACTCATAAATTCGCTTTTGTTGTCCTGCTTCTTTCTCATTTTTTGCAATCTCTGGATGATAATACACTCGTTCACATTTATCAAAATCCTCATATAACTTAATGACATCACCATCAAAAGATATCGCAAACTCTGAACCAGGTCGAGTACTTGCAAAAAGCCAACGAACCATCTCAGGTTCATAAATATCAAGAACAGTATCTATAGTAATTACATTCCCTGTTGAACTCGAAATTTTTCCTCCAGCACCTTTTATTCGAATAAAATCATACATAATGTACATAGGAGCATTAAAATTGTACACTTTTTGCGCAATTTCTTTTCCAGTTTCATACGAACCCCCTGGTGATGAATGGTCTTTTCCTCCAGGTTCAAATAATACTTTTTCAACTGACCATCGCATTGGCCAATCTATTCTCCATGATAATTTTGCTATTCCTTTTTCTCGCAAATCAAATGTATCGCTGTGTCCACATTCACATGTATACGTAACTTTATAATCCCCTTCATAAACAATGTCTTCAACAGTATCTTTGTTACATTTTTCACAAAAAATTCGTATTGGAACATATGATTCGGGTAAAGGTTCTTTTCGCCATTTATCCAGTATTTCTTTTATGACTAATCTTTTTTCAAGAGCTTTTTTCATACCTTCAGCATACTCTTTTGCACGATATTTTTCTGATTGATACAGATACTCTGGAAATATACCGAGTTTAGGCATACATTCCTCAATACGCTTTTCATGTAATTGAGCATACGATTTATACCCACTTTCTGTAGGATCGGGTATATCGACAATCGGTTTTCTTAAATACGATCGTAACATGTCTTGATTTGGCATGTTTTGCGGAACTTTTCTAAATACATCATAATCATCCCAACTATAAATAAATCGAATGTTTTTATCAGTTAATTCGCGAAGTGACCGAACAATTAATTCAGTTGTTATAATTTCTCGAAAATTTCCTATATGTACTGTTCCTGATGGGGTAATACCTGAAGCACAACAAATACTATCTTTATCAGAATGTTGTTTCAGAATTTTTGTTGCTATTGTATCTACCCAATGAGATTGTGAATTTTCAGACATAGACAAATAAACAAGTTAAACATTTATAAATATTTATATCTTTTATCCGATTATGCAACCAACATTTTACGAACCGAGTGACGATTCTTTTCTTTTTAGTGAGACTCTCAAACAACATATATACCCTGAGGTAAAACATATTCTCGATGTTGGTGTCGGTTCAGGTATTTTAACTCAAATTCTGCAACAAATGTACCCGCTCGCACAAGTAGATGGTATTGATATTAATGAAGATGCACTTGCATACGCTAAAAATCACACATCACCCCATATTACATATTTTCAATCAGATCTGTTTGAAAAAGTCACAGATACCTACGATTTGATTGTGTGTAATCCACCGTATCTTCCAAAACATCACTTAGATCCAGATGATATGCTCACAAAGGCACTTGTCGGTGGAAAAAAAGGATATGAATACACGCTCAAACTCTTGCAAACAGCAAAAGACTATCTCACGGAGAATGGGAAAATTTTACTTTTACTGACATCACTCTCACAGCCAGATTATGTACTGCTGCAAGCACAAAAATTACTTTATGAATATAAACTCTTACAAAAAAAACGTGTTGGACTTATGGAGGATCTCTTTATCTATGAATTTACTCGACTACACGAATTATCTCAACTAGAACACATGGGGGTAACACATATCACATATGACACAAAAGGAAAACGAAGTATTGTCGTACAGGGCATGTATCAAAAGAAAAAAATTGTATGCAAAATTCAAACGCGTGCTGAATTACACACCATACACAAAGAAGTAGAAAATCTCAAAAAAGTCAACGCATTAGGCATAGGCCCAAAATATATCACTCATACCAAATCATGCGTCATATTAGAATATATCGAAGGAAAAACACTCAAAGAATATATGAAATCAACTGAATCACTTGAGGCAAAAAAAAGACTGATTCGGAATATACTCGATGAACTTCGCGTATTAGATGTTCATAATCTTGAAAAGACTGAACTAAAAAACCCATACAAACATATCCTTATTCAATCACCCGAAAACTTTAGACAAATTGATTTTGAGCGAATGAAAACTCGAAAAAATCCTCAAAATGTAACACAATTCTTTCAATTTATTATGCACAGTAAACTTATTCCTACAGTATCTCCTAATCATGTAACGCTCAAAAATAAATTACAGCAATATAAGGAATATCAAACTGATAAAAATTTTCAAGAACTCATATCGCTCCTCAACTAACAAAGTTTTTATATATAAGTTATACCACTTAAAAGAAAGAACATGAGTTTATGCGACGATATTTTCGAACTTGAAGGAAAATCAAAACGACTAAGAAAGCCTATAACACATAAAAGTCGAAAAATTCTCGAATCGCAGCGCGATCACGCAAAACGAGAACTTCTCAAGAACCCAAAAACATTCAATAGAGATCATGCAATTGATTATATATTTAGAGGTCTGAGTCAGCTATCCAATATCATTCTTGAAGAGGAGTTAAAAGGGGAACTTGAATCAAATATGTCTCGAGCTCGACATAGACTACTACCAACATATAATCATACGCAAGGTGAAAAAACGCAAGTATTTGAAGATTCAAAAATCGAATTAGAATATGGTTCTGTTGATGATCCACTCAAAACCTATGCAGATTTTTTACTTCATGAGACAGGAAGAAAAACATATTTTGGCATAGTTATGAGGGGCTTACAAGATTATCAACCAGACAGATTTAGTTTAGTCGATAAAGTCGGAACAGATATATTCCAAAAAACATACGGAGGGTTTCTTATATTCACACCACACGATGATCCAAGTGTGGATATAACGATAAAAACAGAACTTCCTTATAGTTCTAATGAACTCGACCTATTAGTTGAAGAACACGACTTGCGTAAAGATGAACAGCGAATCAAATGGAAGAAATTGAGCAAGCTCGTTCGAAAAAAACAGGATGAAACAGTAAATATCGCATATAAAAAAACACAATTTGATAAAAAAATTCGTCGCATTCTCAGAGAATTTCCCGAAACTGGCCATATTATAGGTTTACCATACCATACATCAAAAAGACCAGAATACTTTTTAGATATTGCAACTATTTATGGTATTGAAAGAAAATGAAGGTAAGCCAAAATGATAATGCCACTATACCAAATGCCTTTTATTCCAAAAGAGTTTATTCTCAACGAATATGAATCATTACACTCTCATCAATATAATCAGGACGTCTATACTCGAGTAGCAAGTAATTTTGATGGCAGACTTTGGAATTCATTACGATTTTGTGAGTCACAAAAAACATATCAGAAAAATGTCGCATTAGTTTACCAATGCATAGCCAAATGGCGAACAATACCGTTTATTGAATGGACAGACGGGTCACTTTTTGTGCAGCAAAAACACCAGAATCTGTTAGAACAGTCAAACAGAATCTTTGCACAGGAAAATGGACACTTATATAAACATGTAGCAACACAAAGTGAATCTCCTTCTGAGCTAGTACAAACAATTATGCTGTATGCGATTATACGCGACAAAATACTCCCTGTTACTTGACTACTCTAAACTTTCACGTTTTTTGAGCTTTTTTATTTCTTTGTCTAGT
>JBLKOV010000047.1:0-4711 GCA_047603085.1 Candidatus Woesearchaeota archaeon | reverse complement strand
GTACTGCTTTTATTCGACCAGTATCTAACACATGAGGGCCTTTACACAGATCATAAAATTCTCCATTTTCATAGATTGTCAAACCATCTTTTTTATATTCTTCTACAATTTCTTTTTTGTATGTATTATCAGAAAATAATGCTTGGGATTCTTCATACGTAATTGTTTTTCGAACAAATGGAATTTTTTCCTTGATGATTTTTTTCATCTCAGCTTCAATATTTTCTAAGTCTTTATCTGTAAATGGCGTATCAATTGCAAAATCATAGTAAAAACCTTCATCAATTGGCGGACCAATTGTTAATTTTGCCTG
The DNA here is from genome assembly GCA_047603085.1 of Candidatus Woesearchaeota archaeon. Lineage (GTDB taxonomy): Archaea > Nanobdellota > Nanobdellia > Woesearchaeales > DATGWN01 > CAZUXP01. The sequence continues at coordinate 4,398 of JBLKOV010000047.1, read as the reverse complement.
TGGAAATAAACGCGTTACCGCGATTGCAAGAATATGAGCTGTTGAGTGCCAATAAATGGCTTTTCCTTCGTCATCTTTAAATGTCAAAACGGTTAATGTACAGTCGGTTGTAATCGGAGTTGCTAAATCAACAACGTGATCATCTATTTTTGCCGCCACTGCTGCACGAAATAATCCTTCTCCAATGTGATGCAAAATACAATCTGCAATAGTTGTACCTGAAGAAACATCTTTTTTCGTACCATCTAAAAATGTTACTGTAACCATGGATTCTGACAAAAGCTTGCATTATATAAATATTGTGTAAAAACTCAAGGTAAATCAGTATACAAATCCCTATACCTCCCCTTCATTTCCTGTGGAAACCATACTGATATACGGTTGTCTATACTCGTTTTTTCCATATCGATTACTTTTTAAAATTCAATATATTTCCTCCATAATATGGATACAGAATATCGAACTAATTTACAATATATAGGAAGTCGCATTAATTTAGATAGAGCTTTTAGTGACTTTCAAACATATCTAGAACAAAATTGTACAGTCATTCATAGATATTTAAAAGAAATAGACGCGCATTCAAACAAATATGAGCATATCATATTTCATAAAACAGGAATAACTGGACATGCTCGTGCAACAAGCAGAAAAATACAACCTTCTCTTCTTCAGATGAAACCACAAGATGTCGAATTATCTATTGCTTTTCTCGATATTACCTTGTTTTCAGACAGAACTCCTACTCAAGATTTAGAACACAGAATTGAACATATCGTTAAAAAATATACTATATAATAATCCTTAGAAAATCAACATTACGCTTCGTGTTCATCCTCATGTATATCAACATGAGTCACTTTATCACCAATTTTTGCTAGTTCACGTAATATGACGTGGGCAGCATCATCCATTGTTTTTCCGTATGCAATAATTCCTTCCGTATGACCCGCCATTATGATTAAGGGTTTTCGCTTTTTTTTTTTATATTCTGTAACTATTTTTGCAATTTCATGAGCCATCAAAGGAGTCCCATATTCTGCTTTTGGATGAGTTGTTGGAGCAGCGTCATATAATGCATCCCATAACGCAAGATTATGTATATGAATAACAGCTTGTATTTCAGGATCAGTCAAATATATTGCTGCATGAGTCATGGCTTCTGATGATGCACGTATTGGTCCAATACATTCAAGATAATTTTCATCAATATTGACTTGATGCACAATACTGATATGATTCGGTGTTAAACTGGATTCATTTCCCGTTGCAGTTCCAGTAATACAAAATTCATTTGTGTGCGGTATTCGCTGTGATATATTTCCAAATCCAACGCCATTATCATAGGCACCAACTAAATTTTTTTGATACAGTTCTTCACGCCAAACCAAAATATCATGAATTTTGTGTTTTGAGACAGGTTGAGAGCGTGTCCATACTGATTTATATTTTACATACCCATCATCGACCATACTGTATTGCTCTTTTTCCTATTTTTAAAGTAATCGAAAATATAAAAAAGATGGTTGATATTTTGTCAACACTTAAAAATAACAAATTATTTAATCTTTCAATATTTCCCTTTGATATGCTCACGCAAGCGTTTATGAACAAAATATATGGTATTTCAAACCGAAGTCTTTCCAAAGACCTAAAAAAAAAGAGAGTTACACTTATTCAACATACGTATCACGCAAGTGAAGAATATGGTTTTTGGAGTTTGAAAGAAAAATTAACACCTGTGGAATTCCTCGCATTTCTTCCGATTCAGTACTATAGACGATTTCATCATCTTCAAAAAGTCAGAGCATTAGATCAAAAAGCATTTGTCATTCAATCCATAAAACGCGGTCTGCAATCTCTTGCACAGTTTCATGATTCAGAAGATGAGTTATTACCAGGGATACCGACATTTACGCAAGAGCATTCTGATGTTTCTTCCCTTGAAAAACGAATCACGACATTAGATGATGATGAAAAACAGTTACTCAAAAAACCTGGAACGCTCTTTTTAACAAATGCTGAATATAACATAAAAGAAGAGGAACTCAAAAAAGCTGGTTCAAGTATTGATGAATATATTTTGACTAAACAAAGTATTATGATTCGAAACTTCCCTAAACGAAAAAATGCACCGCAAATGATGTTGCAGTTATATGCTGTTCGTGATAAATTTAATACGAAACCAAAAAAACCTACTGTACATAAACCAATTAAGACCGAACCACCAAAAATTCATCCAACCATTTCCCATGCACTAAAAAGCAAAGAACTCTTTCATGAGTTTTTTCAAAATAAAGACAAAGCATATAATATTCCGCTATTCTTACATTTTTTTCAAGGACTTATTGAATACTCATATTTTGATAAACAACAGGACGTGTTGGAATGCGCTCCATTTTTAGATGCAGCATCATTTTTTACCACAACACATTTTCTCAGGCACGGTATACCTAAAAAATTTGATGATGTGAAGTATTTAGAACCAGATGCATTATTTGCATATTGTCGTGAAAATCCAACGATGAGATACCATATTCAAACACTTAAACGACATTTTGGACGGAAAAAGGTCCATGATTGGGAAATGATTTTGAATCAATATGCCTCGCAGAAAAAACCCTATATTGATATAGAAAAACTTTGGTTTGCTCCAAAATTACGATTCGGATCACCAACGAAAGCAAAGAGGACGCATATTGACATTATCGTTCCAAATTATAGAGATGATTTTTTGAATATTCCTGATGCACATATTTATGCAGTTGAGAGGAAAACTGTTGAGAGTTGTCGAGAATATCTCAAAAATCGTCTTCTTGCAAAAGAAAAAAATTAAATTCTAACAACACACTACTTTGATAAGATCTCTAAAATCTTTGCATACGTTGGTCTTGTTAATAATATCGCAATTGTCAGACCCGCAATTGTTGTAAACGCAAATCCTCGTAAAATACCTGCACCTGCCCATCCAAGCGGTAATAATGCAGCCACTGTGGTAAAGTATGCGGTTAATATGATGAATAATGCCTTTCGAAATTTTCGTTTCCAGGACTCTTGTTTATCAAGACGAGATTGTAAGGTCTCATCGGTTAAGATTATGAGATGGTCAAACCCTGAACCCAGTATAATTATAATACCTGCAATTGATGCTAAATCAATGTTCCAATTTATAATAACTGATAATCCCAAAAGTATAACAACTTCACTCAAACTAATAATAATCATAGGTATTGCATATGCTATTGTTCGATATCGTAAGATAACAAGCAATGATACAACTATTGCTGCTAAGAATCCAATGAATATTGCGTTCTGTAAAAACACCGTTCCTAATGTCGGTGAGATTGTATCTGACTTCACAATTGATATTTGCGAAGGTAAACTTCCAGTTTTGAGAATTGTTTGTAAGTCTCGCATATTTGCAAGCGCATTTTCTCTTGCAGCAGCTTCACTTGGTCCTGTTCCTGAACCTGAAATCGAAATATCCGTTGTTGCTCGACCATGAAGTGATGCAGCAATTGAGAGTGAATCCATTAAGTGACCATCAAGGTATAATTCAATTGGTTCACTCAATGAGCCATCAACACGAGAACCAATAATATCTAACTGACTTGTAGCTGCAGCCATTGATTGAGCTGCCTGAGTTGTCAATGTAATTGGAAATGTAAAACGACAAACAACTTCACCGTCTCTTCTATCACACCTCTCAATACCTGCTTGTCGTGAACCCGAGTGCACAACAGCTATTCCACTTCCGTCATATACAGTCTGGTTCAGTATACGGGCTTCAAAATTCCCTTGACGTAATACTATTCGCTCTATTTCATCACTACTAATTCCTGCTACTTCAATACTGATAAATGATGGAGTTTGTGCAAATGCAGTTTCACGAATAGTTGTCACACGGACATCTAAAATACCATTAGGATTAAGTCTTCTTTCAAGATTATCACGCAAATCTTCAAATTGTTCTGCAGTAATTTCTTCGTCAGGCACAATTAATAATCGTGTTCCACCTTGTAAATCCATCCCTGTTTGAATATTTGTTCGAAAAGCATTTGCAACTTGTAATCCAATATCTTCGCCAGTCGCATTTTCGATAGTATACATTCCTTGATTCGTTCTAATTGTTAATGTTCCCACAGTTGAATCAATTACTTCAAAATAGGACTGAATATCAGTGATTGGTTGATTATTTATTTCAAGTATACGTTCAAGTTCAACTTGTCTTGTTCGCTCAGTAGGATTTAAAAAACCAGCCATTTCCGCAGGAGAATCTAATGCAACACTTCGAATTGAAACACCTTCATTTCCAGGATGGGGACTGATGACATAAATTGACAAAATTATGACAAAAGCTAGGAGTAATACTCTCCAATTAAGCGCAATATCTTTTAT
>JBLKOV010000046.1:0-4718 GCA_047603085.1 Candidatus Woesearchaeota archaeon | reverse complement strand
TTTCTCGGACAGATTGCGTTTTTATTCTATTTGTAATAACAGTGAAAGGAATATTATTCATACAGCTTAATGTTGCAAGTGCTTTTGCAGTATTCCCACTTGAGGATTCAATAATTGTTTTTTTCTGTTCTTTAATCTCAGCAAGAGAATCTTTTACCATATTATAGGCTATGCGATCTTTTACCGATCCAAAGGGATTGTACATTTCAAGTTTCACGTACAATGTAATATGTTCAAGTTTATGTACATCTGATGAAATTTTGAGTAAGGGGGTATTTCCAATAAGTTCAGTTATGTTTTCATATATCATGTTCTTGTAACTCCCATGTTGTCTTTTTTTTCTGTGCACTGACATAAAAAGGTTTTGCATGTAATTGGGGATTTGCACTCTCATAACTCTGTGTGTATGCTCCGGTGTTACAAAAGACAAGCAGATTTTTCTCAGATATGTTTTTTGGCACGGTAAATTGTCTATAACTGAGAATATCGTCTTCACGACATAAATTACCACTCAAATATGTTTGTATTTTTTCTGAGTCTTGTACACCGAGAATATATGGATCTGTGAGAAGTGGAAACATTTTGGTACTCATATCAAATATATTTGTATTGAGAACTGTTAATTTATAATCTTCGTATTTTCGGGTTTCAATGATGGGAACTATGCTACAACCGGCATTATAGAGTAATGCATACCCTGGTTCAAACCACACTTGCACGCCGCATTCAATAAGTAAATTCTGTACTGAAATTTCATGTGCTGTTTTATATGAAAATATCTTCGTCATATACTCAATTGGATTAGTTGCCGTTGCAACACTTTCAGCTTCTACTCTCCCCATAATTTTTCCATGTGCATTCTTGTATAACCCAAAAGAATGTTCACCCCAAGTAGGAAGTGGTTGATACTCAAGAAGCGATTTTTCAAGTTCATGAATATATGTCAGCCATTGCCTTGCATCCTGAAATATTGGTGCTTTTATTCCTCCTCCCATATTCAGCGTATCAGGCCAGAGTGATTGTTTTCGTGCGTTAATTATTTCTGTTAAAAAATATTCGATAATTTCTGCTTTTGACTGTGCATCATATCCATCTTTATGAAAATGAAATCCTTTGAATCGAAGGTTTTTGTGCTTGAGAAAAAAATCATATATTTGTGGTAACTCTTGTTTGAATACACCAAATTTACTTTTTTTTTCTATGAATTCTCGCTCTCCAATCTTCGGGTCTTGTACTCGTACGAGAATGGTTGCGGATTGTTCAAATTCACTTAAACGTCTGAGTTCGGCAAAAGAATCCACGGTGATAACACATGAGTGTGTCAGAGCTTCACTCAAAAAATCTCTTGATTTTGGTCCTGTACAGTTGATAGATGTACCTGCAAATCCATGCTTTATGGCGTGTCTGAGTTCTTCCTTTGTCGAGACATCTATCCCAATACCCTCTTCTTTTGCGGTCTGCACAAATCGTGGTGAATTTGTCGCCTTGTGCGCAAGAAAAATATGTGCGTTCTGCGGTAAGTGTTTTTTGAACAGTCGTATATTTTCCGCAAATATTTCTGGGAATCGAATATGAGTTGTTCGTGCTGATTTTTCCATCAGCGAAAATATCAGTGATTCTTGAGTGAGAAAATCTTGTACAAGTGGATGTGTATGTGGGGTAATGTTCATTCTCGTTTGTCTCCAAGTATTTGTCGTGCAACTGTATCCATTTGATCTAGATATAAGATGTATTCATCTTTAGCTCGATTTTTGGCTAATAAAGATTTATCCGTATCAGTCATATGGGATCTATGGTGAAGATACTGTTGTGCAATATGTTCTTTTTCAATGTATCTAGTATATTGTGGAAATTCAGTTAACTCATAGAGTAATTTTAGTCCAATCATTGAACCAACGTACGATGAGTTTTTTTGAGGTTGTACATCTAATGCATCTAGTGCATTCATGTGTGTTGCAAAAAATATTGGGAGTGTTTTTTTGAGGTACTCATCAGTATGATGCTCATGTACTATTTGTTTTGCAAGTGCAAGTTGTACATCAGCACTTTCAAAATTTAGCGTGATAGGATATTGCGTCTGTTCAAGAGATTTTCGTGTTTGCTTTTCATAATCAGTATACAGAGATACCATCTCTTTGAGTGGTGATCCTTTTAGGGCAATGAGTTCGCCAACATTTTCTGTGACTGGCTCAAGGATACGTTCAAGATTTTTTGGTAGATGCGTTGCAATAACTTCTAACGAACCATTTCCTGCAATCTTATTGCGATCTACGATGGGTTCATGAATTTTCACTCTGTGCTGTGCGATATCAAATTCCTGAATATCAGTATAGTTAACCCTTCTATATCCCTTTGCGCGCAGTATATTTTCATTTACTAATTTATTAAGAACATCTTCTAAGAGTTCTGGTTTAGATTCAATAGTGTAGGGATTTAACGCAAATGTTCGAGTTTTGACCGAGTGTGAATTAGTATGGGGAAGCTTTGTTCTTCTTATACTAAAGCTTGGCATAAAATAGTGTGTTTTTCGTTTTACTGGTGGGAGAGAATCAGACCAATCATGTGACTCATGTAAATACGAAATATGTGCGTGAGCATTTCGGTTTCGGACAAAATTTTCTGTTTGTGCAAGTTCTGCTTCAGTCATTAAATCCGCCCAGCTTATGACAACTCCATTTGCATGAGAGAGTCCGTCATGCGAGATAGGATGTGTTATAGTTGACGATGGAAGCATGTAAATGATATCTTTGAGTCGTACATTTTTTTGTGCTTCAATATCTGATATATAATCAACCATCGAAGAAATCGATGCAATTCCTGTTGGCTCAATAAGAACTTCAGATGTTTTTTCAGGAGAAATAGCTTGTATCGCATCTATGAATTCATTCACTCCATCACAACAAACACAGGTTTGTTCAATTGAAGCAATTTGTGCGTTGTGCAATTGACTTCTCTGTAAAATTCTCTGTGTGTCAGTATTATGTCTTTGTGGATTGAATCCACTTGCGGCATCATTTATGATACACAGAAGTCTATCTAAAGTACCTTGCTTTGCATAATATGGCAGAAGTTTCTGGGTAATAAATGTCGTTTTTCCTGAACCCAACATTCCCCCAACTATTCGTATATTTGTTACCATACTATCCCTTATAAGACTTTTTTATATGAAAAAGACGGATCAATTTGTGTAGAAATAGGTGCATTATAATATGCATCATACCATGATTCTGCTGATTTTTTATGTAAATCTAATAAATTTTTATAGTATGAATCCCAATTTTTTGGTATGTGAAAAACACAATCTGCCACCTTTTGACATTCGGATTTATGTTTTTGTTGAAAATGTGTAAAACATTCAGATTCTCCTTGTTCAAATTTTTTTATATCAGACGAGTATGCAAACTGTGCGATTATATTTTGTGTAGGAATATGTTTAGTTAAAAAATCAATATCTTGTTGACTTTCGATTTTATTTGCTATCACATATACCTGTGCATTATATTTGCGTGCAATCTCTTCAAATTCAAGATATACTCCAATACTTTTTTTTGTTGGTTCGACAATGTAGAATATGCAATCATGTACAAAAAACATTGAATGACCAAGACTGTCAAGACCTGCTGTTGAATCAGCTATGACGATGTCAGATTCAGTATCGAGTAAATGATGATACATCATCTCAGTCGTTTCAAGCTTTCCGTGATAACACGTTACTCCGACATCCTCGTGTTCATATGTTCCACCACGAACAAAAAAGATATTGTCTTTTTGTGTTGCAAATTTTTTGAGAAACATATCATCTTTGTGTAGTCGAATAAAGTGTGATTTCAAACTAGGGGGTGTGGTAGCAATAAGTGGTTGGTCACCAATATCAGTTCTTTTGCCGCGTAGATAATTTTTTATCTCTGTACTTTGCTCACTGAGTGATATTGGTTTGTCAATAGCAAGAAGTGTATCCAAGTGTGAGTTCTGATCAGCGTCGACTGCGAAAACAGTATGTGTTTTTGCAAAGTACTCTATTAATGTTGCTGCAATTGTTGATTTTCCACTTCCTCCTTTACCCAATATACCAATTCTCATAGGGTTGTGATTGGGGAGATATTTAAAAAAGTAACTATTCGGTAGTATCATTTTATATCTTGTAGTATGGGCTTTCCAAATATTTATATACCATGTAGAGAGTTAGACTTGTATGAATATTCAAAATGTGAAAAAAATAGAAAATTTTTCGCTAATTCTCGCACAAAAGTATGGGTTGAAATATACTATTTCTCACGAATCAGTTTTTCTCAAAATGTATAGTGATGAGATAGAAGATATTGTATATACAATTGAGTTCAAAAAACATATTTTCCAAAAAACTCTTAAGGTAACATTTTCAAATCTTCAGTCAAAAGAGTTAAGTATGACAGTGCAAGGATATCGAAAAAATACTGTTTTAATGAATGATATCAAAGAAGTATTGAAACTCTGTCATATTTCGTACAGAATCATAAAACAAACAGGACGTTTTGCATAATATATTATATTTGCACACATAATTTTTTCATTTTGTAATCAATAAAATACGAGGGTTGAGTTGTTGCGTATGAAATATAGAGTGCTTTTTTGGCTCGTGTTAGGGCAACATAGAGTAGTCGTTTTTCTTCTTCTGACATGGCGTAATCTATTTTAATAATTTTTGTTATTGTATGATCTGAATTCTTGATTGGAAATTG
>JBLKOV010000045.1:0-4737 GCA_047603085.1 Candidatus Woesearchaeota archaeon | reverse complement strand
AAGACTGCGTAGAAACACAAATATCTGTACCAAAAGATATATAAAGGCAGTTTTTCATAGTATACTAAAAAAGAGGTGGGTTTATTGGCAAAAAACATAACAGATAGTGTAGATACTACTCAAGCATTTTATTTTTCTTCTGATATCTGTGCAAAGTCTGTAAAAGAACTACAAGATATTTTATTATCTTCCAAACAGTATTATGATAATCATGTGAATCCTGAAAAAAATGATTTTGCAAACTGGATCGAACATGTGTTTGAACAAAAAGACGTAGCAGATCATATTCGACAAACAGAATCATACCACGAATTACTCGATTATTTTACAATTATATTACACGAAGAAGATACGAATACTGACGAAGATATTATTCTTGCAAAAAATACTGTTGAGAAAAAAAAAGATAATCTCAAAAAAATTAAGCATCATATTACACAACTTGAAAATGAAACTTCTCATCTGACAAAGTATAATCACACAAAATCAAAAAAACCAATTCTTGACAAAGATGTTGATATCAAAGATCATCTTGTTGATTTTGCGTTAGGTTTTAGTATAGGGATTATTTTAGGATTTATACTTGCCAGAGGTCTCGGATTTTAATGAAAAAAGTCGTCTTTGAAACCAGTTTTGAAGTGTGCAATAAAGTTGGCGGAATATACACCGTAGTTCAATCTAAAGCACAATATATGAAACAATTAAGTGATGAATATTTTTTAATTGGACCGTATTTTAAAGAAAAAAATCAAGATGAATTTGAAGAGCTCCCAATTCCCATACAGTTTCAGAAAGCATTTGGTGAACTTGAAAAAGAAGGAATATTTGTACACTACGGAAAATGGCTGATAGAAGGAGAACCAATAACGCTTTTAGTAGAATTTTCACAACTGTTTCATCACATTAATTCATTCAAAAAAGAATTATGGGACGCATTTGGGGTAGATTCATATGATGCTCCTTTCGAATTTAATGAACCACTTGTCTTCGGCGTAGCAGTAGCTAAAATAATTCAAAAAATGGTTGATACGGAATTCTCACAAGATGCCATAATTGCACACGCTCACGAATGGATGTGTGGTTTTTCAAACTTATATCTACAGCTACAAGATACGAATATCAAAACAATTTTTTCAACGCATGCTACAACATTAGGAAGATCAATTTGTAGTAATGGAGTGGACCTCTATAGTGCTCTTGAAGGAATCAATAGTGATGAAAAAGCTAAAGAGTTTGGGGTGTATCAAAAACATACTGCCGAAAAAGCAGCTGCCCAGCATAGTACTATTTTTGCAACAGTAAGTGAAATAACGGCATTAGAATCCGAACACATACTAGGGAGAAAACCCGAAGTATTACTTTTAAATGGATTAGACTCCAGACAATTTCCAACCTATACAGAAATAGGAACAATACATAAATCTTCTCGTGAGCGAATTGATGAATTTTTAAAATATTATTTTTTCCCGTATCATTCATTTGATATCTCAAAAACACAAGTACAATTTATTTCTGGACGACATGAAATTGAAAATAAAGGAATAGATGTTACCATTCAAACTCTTGGAAAACTGAATCAAACACTCAAATCTAACCCCGATGAAGAAAGGACTATTGTCTGTTTTATTTTCGTTCCGTTTACCCAATATGGAATACGAAAAGAAATACTTGAGCAAAAAGTTGAATTTCGAAGGATAACAAGATATATTACGCAAATCTCAGAAGACATGCAAAAACAACTTCTCCATCACTTTTTACAAAATAAGGATGTACACGATTTTACAACTACTGTTTCAACCGAAAACATCAATATTGCAAAAAAACTCACAAGAGCATTTGACAAAAAAGAAGAACAAGCCCCTATCTCAACTCACTATATTGATGAAGATAATATCATTCAAAAACTCTTAACACAAAATGGTTTACATAATCGAAAAGAAGATCGAGTAAAAATTGTATATTATCCATCGTATCTCTCAAGTGTTGATACCCTTTTGGATATGACATATTATCAAACAACAACAGGTTGTGATCTAGGATTATTCTGCTCATATTATGAACCATGGGGTTATACACCGCTCGAAGGAAATGCTGTGGGCGTACCTACAGTAACAACAGACCTTGCGGGTTATGGAAAATATGTACAGAATCACCCTCACGATGGAGTATTTGTTCTCTCTCGAAGAAATACACCAACTCACGAACTTATCTCACAATATCATGATACGCTTATGCATTTATTATCACTCACGCGCGTAGAGTATGATAAACTTCGAATGCAAGCAAAAATGATTTGTGAAAATGCTGACTGGCAAACATTCATTCAAAATTATAAAATAGCACAAGATTTAGCCCTGGAGGATTCACATGGAAAAAACTGAACGAAAAATAGCATACTTTACAATGGAAATAGGACTTCAAGCACAGATTCCGACATATTCAGGCGGACTGGGAATTCTTGCAGGAGATACTATCAAGTCAATGGCAGATTTATCAGTACCTACTGTCTGCCTCACACTCTTAAATAAACAAGGTTATTTTTATCAAAAAATTACAGAAGATGGAACTCAAATAGAAAGACCTTTTGAGTGGAATCTTCATGATTTTTTAACGAAGACAACAGAGAAAGTCTATGTACAAATTGAAGATAGGACTGTTGCAGTAGGAGCCTACCTTTTTGAGGTAATTGGAGAGAGGGGTCACAAAATCCCAACTGTCTTTTTGACAACGGATTTAGCTGAGAATTCAGACTATGATAAAACACTAACGGATACGCTCTATGGTGGAGATCGATACTATCGTTTTTGTCAAGAAGTAATACTTGGTATTGGTGGAGTAAGAATGCTTGAAGAATTAGGCTACACTAATATTCAAAAATTTCATCTAAATGAGGGACATGCTGCTTTAGCTACTATCGAACTTTTACATAAACATAATATGGATATTGAAGTCGTCAAAGAAAAATGTATTTTTACTACGCACACACCAGTTGCAGCAGGACATGACACGTTTGATATTTGGATGGCAGGAAGAATATTAAAAGATTATTTTCCATGGCATACAAAGTTTGCCGAACATGACGGTAAGTTTAATATGACGTATCTTGCATTAAATCTTAGTCATTACGTAAATGGTGTTGCAAAAAGACATAAAGAAGTTTCAATGCAAATGTTTCCCGGCAGAGAAATTCATTCTATCACAAATGGAATACATTCTGCAACATGGGCGTCAAATAATATGGCTCTTGTATTCAGTAATCATATACCTGATTGGAAACATGACCCATTTTCTTTACGAGCAGTATTATCAATTCCATCACAAGAGATTTATGGCGCACATAAGCTTAATAAGAAAAATCTCATTGATTTTATCAATAACAAGTATCAAGCTGATTTTCATGAGGATGTATTCACAATCGGATTTGCTCGACGATCAACAGCATATAAACGTGCAGAATTATTATTTCATGACATCCATTGGTTAAAAGCGATTGCTCAAAGACAAGGGAATATACAACTCATTTTTGGAGGAAAAGCTCATGTTCACGATACACAAGGTAAAGAGCTTATTCAAAAACTCGTAAGGCTTGCTCCAAGTTTATTACCTCATGTGAAACTCGTATATCTTGAAAATTATGATATGGAACTTGCAAAAAAACTCATTAGTGGTGTTGATATCTGGTTAAACACTCCACTCAGACCTTTAGAAGCATCTGGTACGAGTGGTATGAAGGCAGCACTCAATGGCGTACCTCAATTTTCAATTTTAGATGGTTGGTGGATAGAAGGATGTATTGAAGGAAAAACTGGCTGGAGCATTGGAAAAGATAATTTTACTGAACAAGATAACTCTGATGAGGATGCTAAAGACTTATATGAAAAATTAGAACATAAGATACTTCCCACATATTACCATCAGAAAGAAGACTGGATTAGCATTATGAAACATGCAATTGCAATGAATGCATCATTTTTCCATACTCATCGAATGGTCCAACAATATGTGACAAATGCATATTTTCGGTGAATACACCAAAAACTACATAAATTCCGATGTCCTACAAACATAAATGGAATACATATTTGATATTGAAACAGCACCATTAAAACCAGGCGAACATACAAGAGTAACTGAACAAAATGAAGTCCAAGACATAGGGGGATTATCCCCTGTAACGGGGAAAATAATTGCAATCGGATTACTCCACCAAGATAAACCGTATATTTTTACAGGACATGAAAAGACAATTCTGACTGATTTTTGGCAGACGCTCAAGACACTAGCTGATTCAGAAAAAGGTTATGTAAAACTCATCGGATTTAATATCAAACAATTTGACATACATTTTTTACTTGTTCGATCACTTGCACATAAAATAGCTATTCTCCCATTTACACGAAGACAAGTCATTGATTTACGAGATTATTTGACTTTCTTTCACACATATATGAAAAAAGGAACATTAAATGATTATGCCCGTATTATTGGTATTGACGGTAAACATGATAATATTCAAAATTCAGACATTCCAAAACTCTATGAGAATGGTGATATTGCACAGATCAAAAAATATGTTGAACAAGATATCAAAATAACAGCTGAACTTTACAAAGCATGTAAAGAAATAGGAATACTCAATATTTCATACTAACAAATTATTTTTTTATACCAAGCGAACTTGGGCTTCGACGACCAATACTCGGACCATCTTTAAATGTGAAACCCGATTTTTGTATA